>JAGQTW010000006.1 GCA_020438785.1 Mycobacterium sp.
TCGGTCGGTGAGATGTTCGGCCGCAAAGTCGCCAAGCTGATGGAGTGGGTGGCGATGGTCGGCTGCCCGATCATCGGCATCAACGATTCCGGCGGCGCCCGCATCCAGGACGCGGCGACCTCGCTGGCCTGGTACGCCGAGCTCGGCCGCCGGCACGAGTTGCTGTCCGGCACGATCCCGCAGATCTCGATCATCCTCGGCAAGTGCGCGGGCGGGGCGGTGTACTCGCCGATCCAGACCGACCTGGTCGTCGCGGTGCGCGACCAGGGCTACATGTTCGTCACCGGACCGGACGTCATCAAGGACGTCACCGGTGAGGACGTCACCCTCGACGAACTCGGCGGCGCGGACTATCAGGCCCGCTACGGCAACATCCACCAGGTGGTGGAGGACGAGAAGGCCGCGTTCCAGTACGTCCGCGACTACCTGGACTTCCTGCCGTCCAACACCTTCGACGACGCGCCCGTGGTCAATCCCGGCCTGGAGCCGGAGATCACCCCGCACGACCTGGAACTGGATTCGATCGTTCCGGACAACGACAACGCGGCCTACGACATGCACGAGATCCTGCTGCGGATCTTCGACGACGGCGACTTCCTCGACGTCGCCGCGCAGTCCGGCCAGGCCATCATCACGGGCTACGCGCGGGTCGACGGGCGCACCGTCGCCGTGATCGCCAACCAGCCGATGTACAACGCGGGCGCGATCGACAACGAGGAGTCCGACAAGGCGGCCCGCTTCGTGCGGTTCAACGATTCGTTCAACATCCCACTGGTGTTCGTGGTCGACACCCCGGGCTTCATGCCCGGCGTCCAGCAGGAGAAGAACGGCATCATCAAGCGTGGCGGCCGGTTCCTCTACGCGGTGGTCGAGGCGGACGTGCCGAAGGTGACCATCACGGTGCGCAAGTCCTACGGCGGTGCCTATGCGGTGATGGGCTCCAAGCAATTGACGGCCGACCTGAACTTCGTGTGGCCGACCGCCCGCATCGCCGTGATCGGCGCCGACGGCGCCGCCCAACTTCTGGTGAAGCGGTTCCCCGATCCGACGGCGCCCGAGGTGCAGAAGATCAAGGCCGACTTCATCGAGGGCTACAACCTCAACCTGGCGACCCCCTACATCGCGGCCGAACGGGGCTACGTCGACGCGGTCATCGAACCGCACCAGACCCGGCTGCTGCTGCGCAAATCCCTGCGGTTGTTGCGGGACAAGCAGATTCAGCGCGTCCAGCGCAAACACGGCCTGATCCCGATCTAGGGCCTGACGTGACGAGGCTGGCGGTGGGCACGGTCGTCGAGCCCGCACGACTCGTCGCGATCGACGGCGCGTCGATCCGCGTCCCCGGCCCGGGGCGGTTGCACCTTCAGTTCCGCCGGTTCGCCGGCTGCCCGATCTGCAGCCTGCACCTGCGGTCGTTCGCCGACCGGCACGCCGAGGTGGCCGCCGCCGGCATCACCGAGGTGGTGTTCTTCCACTCGGCGGCCGAGCAGCTACGCGGCTACCAGGCCGACCTGCCGTTCGCGGTGGTGGCCGATCCGCGCCGGGACCACTACGGCCGGTTCGGGGTGGAGACCGGGGTGCGCTCGCTGCTCGATCCGCGGTCCTGGCCCGGCGCCGTCCGTGGCGGTGGACAATGGCTGGCTCATCACGGCGACCCGCGCTGGGCCGGAGTCGGGGAGTCCGACGACAGCACCCACCTGGGGCTGCCCGCCGACTTCCTGATCGACCCGGACGGCTCGTTGGCGGCGGTGCACTACGGGGCCCACGCCGACGACCAGTGGTCGGTGGACGAACTGCTGCGGATCAACCGCGCCCGATGATCTACCGTGGAGCGCCGTGAGCACCCAGGACCACGGCGGGGCGGACGTGCCGGCACGGCTGTACATCTTCCCCCACGCCGGCGGCTCGGCGGATTTCTACGTGCCCTTCGCCCGGGCCTTCACCCGCGGCGTGAAATGCGTCGCCGTCCAATATCCCGGCAAGCGGGCAGGCAGGGACCTGTCCCAGTACGTCGCCATCGAGGAACTCGCGGACCGGCTGCTCACACTGCTGAAGCCGGAGGAGACGCCGGGAAGACAGATCGCTTTCTTCGGCCACAGCATGGGTTCGCTGCTGGCCTTCGAGCTCGCGCTGCGGTTCGAGCAGGTCGGCAACCCGATCGCGGCGCTGTTCGTGTCGGCCTCACCGGCACCCGGGCTGTTGCGCCGGGTGGCCGATGTGCAGGGTTCCGATCATCAGTTGCTGGCATGGGTCAGCCAGGTCACCGGGGTCAACCCCGAGTTCTTGAGCGATGAGCAGTTCGCCGCGACGATCCTGCCCACGCTGCGCGCCTTGAAGGCCCTGGTCGAATACACCAGTCCGCCCGAAGCGAGAGTTTCTTGCCCCATCCACGCTCTGATGGCCGACAACGACGAGTTGGCCACCGAGGAACTGGTGGCTCCCTGGGGTCAGCGCACCACGTCGGATTTCGAGTTGTCCGTGTTCGCGGGTGGCCACTTCTACCTCAATGAGCATCTGCCACAACTCGCCCAATGGGTGGAGGAACGGGTGCTCGCACACTGCGCCGGGAGTTAGCCAGAATCGTTTGCCGGATGTGGGCCACCCGCTGCAGCGGCGCCCCGATGTCGGGCCCTCGACTCCCGTTTCGGGGGTCCGGTTACGCTCTGAGAGATTTGCTCAGCAAATTTTCATGTAGGCTGGCAGCAAAATATTAACTCCTGCGCAAACGCGGGTGGTCAGAGGTAAAGGGCCAGCACAATGCCATCACCGGCGATAGTTCGCTCCGAGCTGAGAGTGTGCGGGGCAAACCAGCCTCGTACGCTTGCGCCGTCCGGGCGGGGGTGGTGGGTCGGCGGAGTTCGAAAAGCCGCTTACGCAACTGATAAATTAGCCAAAGACCCGCATGATGCCCGGGTCGGAGGAGACCGCCCCGGAACCGGCGGTGGGAATGAACCGTACGGCGATTCGGCCGCGTTCGCCGGCCGCCGGACAACGCGACCGGGGTGCCCAACGCCCGGTGGCGCACATCGAGAAAACGTGAAGAGGTAACCCCGTATGGCGATCGCCGAGATGTCGATTCCCGCACTCCTTCGCAACCAGGCCACCACGCAGGGCGACGCCGTCGCCTACACGTTCATGGACGCCGCTGTGCTCGGCTCGGGCCACCCGGAGAGCCTGACGTGGTCCCAGTTGCATCGCCGGGTGCTGGCCCTCGCCGAGGAGTTGCGCCGATGCGCGTCAGCCGGTGATCGGGCGGCCATCCTCGCGCCCCAGGGCCTCGACTACATCGTCTCCTTCTTCGGGGCGATGCAGGCCGGCCTCGTCGCGGTGCCGCTGTCGGTGCCGCAGTTCGGCGCCCACGATGAGCGGGTGGCCTCCGTGCTGGAGGACAGCGCCCCCAGCGTCGTTCTCACGACGTCCGCGGTGGTCGCCGACGTCAACAAGTACGCCCGTCCGCACGGCGGTCGGCCGGCGCCCGCGGTCATCGAGGTCGACCTGATCGACGTCGACGTCACCCGCGATCTGGACGACACCGACCATTCCCATCCCGGACCGGCCTACCTGCAGTACACCTCCGGATCGACCCGGTCGCCGGCGGGTGTGGTGGTTTCGCATCAGAACGTGATCGCCAACATCGAACAGGTCGTTCGGGACTACTTCGGTGACGATCCCGCGGCGCTCGAGGTGACGACCGTGGTCTCCTGGCTCCCGTTCTTCCACGACCTCGGTCTGGTCATGGGCGTGTGCTCGCCGCTGGTGACCGGGCGTCCCGCGGTCTTGATGAGCCCGCTGGCCTTCCTGATGAAGCCCGCGAGCTGGATTCAGCTGCTGGCCAAGCACCCCCGCTGCTTTTCGGGAGCACCGAACTTCGCCTTCGAACTGGCGGCCCGCCGGACCTCCGATGCCGACATGGCAGGCCTGGACCTGAGCCAGGTGCACTGCATCCTGTCCGGCGCCGAGCGGGTGCATCCCGCGACGGTCAAGCGTTTCGTCGAGCGCTTCGCCGCCTTCGGCCTCAAGGAGAGGGTGGTCCGTCCGTCCTACGGTCTGGCCGAGGCGACGCTTTACGTTGCGACCCCACACGCCTCCGACACGCTGCGCAGCGCCCGCTTCGACCTGGGGAAGCTGGCCGCCGGAGTCGCGCAGCGCTGCGCGCCCGGGCAGGAGGGCAGCACCGAACTGGTCACCTACCGCACCCCGGCCGCGCACCCCACCCGCATCGTCGACCCGGAGACCGGTATCGAACAGCCCGAGGGCCACATCGGGGAGATCTGGGTCCGCGGCGCCAACGTGGCGGAAGGCTACTGGCGCAAGCCCGAGCTGACCGCCCGCGTCTTCCACGGACAGATCACCCGTCCGTCCGCGGGCACCCCGGCGGGGCCCTGGCTGCGCACCGGTGACCTGGGTGCGATCTCCGATGGCGAGCTCTACATCATGGGCCGGCTCAAGGACCTGCTGATCGTCGACGGGTCCAACCACTACCCCGACGACATCGAGTCCACCATACGGGAGATCACCGGCGGCCGGGTGGCGGCGATCGCCGTCGAGAACGATGTCACCGAGAACCTGGTGGCCATCGTCGAGGTCAAGCAGCGTGACGACGAGGACCAGTCCGAGCGGCTGGACGACGTGAAACACGAACTGGCAAGAGCGATCTGGAAGTCGCACAGCCTGCGGGTGGGTGATCTGGTGCTGGTGTCGCCCGGATCCATCCCGATCACCACCAGTGGCAAGATCCGCCGCTCGTCGTGTGCCGAGCTCTATCGCGAGGGTGAGTTCCAGCGACTGGACGTCCCGGTATGACGTCCTTCGCGGACGATGAAGCGCAGCTCCGAAACTGGCTGATCTATTACCTGGTCACCAACGTCGGATGCAGCCCCGACCAGATCGACCCCGACCTGCCCCTGAACGAACTCGGGGTGGGCTCGCGTGATGCGGTCGTGCTGGCCGGCGAACTGTCGGAGCTGTTGCGCCGCCAGGTGTCGCCGGTCGAGATCTGGCAGACGCCGACGATCAACAGCCTGGCCGACGCGCTGGTCAACCCCGACGCCGAGGCGCTGCGCCCGGCGTCCGGCGCGGTCGCCGCGCTGAACGAGCCGATCGCCGTCATCGGCCTGGGCTGCCGGCTACCGGGTGACGTCAACGGCCCCGGGGAGATGTGGGACTTCCTGATCGAGCGCCGCAGCGCGGTCTCGACAGTGCCGGAAGAGCGGTGGCAGGCCTTCGATGACGGGTCACCCGAGACGGCTGCGGCACTGGCCGGCACCACGCGGTGGGGCTCGTTCCTGAGCGATGTCGCGGGATTCGACGCCGAGTTCTTCGGCATCGCGCCGCGCGAGGCGGACCGGATCGATCCACAGCAGCGCCTGGTGCTGGAGGTCGCTGTCGAGGCCCTCGAACATGCCGGAATCCCGGCCGAATCCCTGCAACGGTCGCTGACCGGTGTGTTCGTCGGTGCCTGCGTCAGTGAGTACGGCTACCTCGCCTCCCGTGACCTCGGCCAGATCGACGGCTGGACCGGAACCGGTGGCGCGCTGAGCATCATCGCCAACCGGCTGTCCTATTTCCTGGATCTGCGGGGGCCCTCCCTGGCCGTCGACACCGCGTGTTCCTCCTCGCTCGTCGCGGTGCACATGGCCTGCCAGAGCCTGCGCACCGGTCAGTCCGAACTCGCGATCGCCGGAGGTGTCAACCTCCTGCTGGCGCCCACCGTGACGCGCAGTTTCGACGCCGCCGGAGCGATGTCGAAAAGCGGTGCCTGCCATGCTTTCGACGCCGCCGCCGACGGATTCGTTCGCGGTGAGGGTTGTGGTGTGGCGATCCTCAAGCGCCTCTCCGACGCGGTGCGCGATGGGGACCGGGTGCTCGCCGTGGTGCGCGGGTCGGCCATCAATCAGGACGGTCGATCCAACGGCCTGATGGCCCCGAACCCGGCGGCGCAGGCGGCCGTGCTGAGGGCGGCGTGCGCCGATGCCGGCATCGAGCCGTCCCAGGTGGACTATGTGGAGACGCACGGCACCGGGACGCTGCTCGGCGATCCGATCGAGGCCCGTGCGCTGGGGGCTGTCTACGGACGTGGACGGTCGCCGCAGGCTCCACTGCTGGCCGGCGCCGTCAAGACCAACTTCGGCCATCTCGAGGCCGCCGCCGGCATGGTCGGGCTGATCAAGGCGACACTGGCCGTGCAGTCCGGTGAGATCCCGGCCAACCAGCACTTCGATACGCCCAACCCGCACATACCCTTCGACGAACTTCGTCTCAAGGTGGTGGCCGAGCCGACGAAGTGGCCGGACACCGGGCATCCGCGCCGCGCCGGGGTGTCGTCGTTCGGCTTCGGCGGCACCAACGCACACGTGGTCATCGAGCAGGCGCCCGAGCCCGAACCGCCGCCGCTCGCGCCGACACCGGCGGTCACGACCCTGGTGCTCACCGGCAAGAGCCCCGAGCGGATGGGCGAACTCGCCACCACGGTCGCGGACTGGATGGATGGTGCCGGGGCTGCGGTTCCGCTGGCCGATATCGCGCACACGCTCAATCACCACCGCACCCATCATCCGACCTTCGGAACGGTCTGCGCGGCCGACCGCGAGCAGGCCGTGGCCGGTCTGCGCGCGCTCGCGGCGGGGCAGCCCGCCACCGGGGTGGTCGGGCCGCAGCGGCCGGGAGGCCCGGGGACGGTCTTCGTCTACTCCGGTCAGGGTTCGCAATGGGCGGGGATGGCCCGCCTGCTGTTCGCCGATGAGCCGGCCTTCGCCGCCGCCGTCGCGGAGTTGGAACGGGACTTCGTCGATGAGCTCGGCTTCTCGCTGCGCGGCGTGCTCGCCGGCGGCGAGCCGGTGGAGGGCTCGGTTCGGGTGCAGTCGGTGTTGGTCGGTCTGCAACTGGCGTTGACCGCACTGTGGCGCTCTTATGGCGTGGAACCCGATGCGGTGATAGGGCATTCCATGGGCGAGGTCTCGGCCGCCGTGGTGGCCGGGGCGTTGACCGTTGCGGAGGGACTGCGGGTGATCGCCGCCCGGTCGCGGTTGATGGCCGGTCTCGCCGACAAGGGGGCGGTGGCCCTGCTGGAGCTCGACGCGGTCGCAACCGAGGCGCTGATCGCCGGGTACCCCGGGTTGACGGTGTCGGTGTACTCCTCGCCGCGCCAGACCGTGGTCGCCGGTCCCGCCGGATCGGTCGATGCGCTCACCGCCGCGGCCCGTGAGCAGAACATCTTCGCCCGCAGGGTCAACATGGAGGTGGCCTCCCACACCGCTCTGATGGATCCGATACTCGGCGAACTACGCACCGCGCTGGCCGGGCTGAGCCCGCGGGCGCCCCGGATCCCGGTGTTCAGCACCGTCGAGAACGCCGATGCGGCAAGGCGTTTCGATGCGGACTACTGGGTCGCCAACGTGCGCAACCCGGTCCGGTTCAGCCAGGCCGTCGCGGCCGCGGGCGCCGAGCATGGAACCTTCATCGAGATCAGCCCGCACCCCGTGCTCACCAGGGCGGTCTCCGAGACGCTGGAGTTCTTCGACCTGGGCAGCTCCCAAAGTCTCGGAACCCTGCAACGTGACACTCACGACACCGTCGCGTTCCACACCAACCTCAACGCCACCTTCACCGTGTCCCCGCCCACGGGTGAGCACCCGCCCGAGCCGCATCCCGATATCCCGACCACCCCGTGGCGACACAGCCGCCACTGGATCGCACAAACTCCCGCCCAGCGCGCCAACGGATTCGAGGTGCGCCGCCGGCAGCCCACGCCGGTCCCCGGCACCAGTCCGGTCCCGCCGAACTGGCTCTACGAGCCCACCTGGCAGGTCCGCCCGCTGCCCGCGAACGACACCGCGGCTGCCGGGTCGTGGCTCGTCGTCGGGGACCCCGAGTTGGCCGCCGAACTCGGGCGCGGTGTGCCCCTCGCCGCCGCCCCGGGCGTCCTGCGTACGGCGCTCGACGAGGTCGACCAGGTCGTGTTCGCCCCGTCCGCCGATACCGACGGCTTCGACACCCGCTCGGCCCACGAACTGTTCAATCAGGCAAGAAGCCTTGTCGCAGAGCTGATCTCGATGCCGACGCCACCGCGGCTGTTCATCGTGACACGCAATGCCCAGCCCGTCGCCGAAGGCGATCGCGCCAACCCGGCGCATGCCGTCCTATGGGGTCTGGGCCGTACCCTCGCGCTGGAGACCCCGGAGATCTGGGGCGCGATGATCGATCTCGACGAGTCGATGCCCGCTGTGTTGACCGCGCGGCGAGTGGTGGACGAGGCGGGGTCCGGTGACGGCGAGGACCAGGTCGTCTACCGTGCCGGCCATCGGCTTGTTCCGCGTCTACAGCCAATTGCCGCAACGGCATTGGATACCACGCTGGACAAGGACGCCAGCCAACTGGTCATCGGGGCGACCGGCCACATCGGCCCCCATCTGATCCGCCAACTCGCCGGGATGGGTGCCGGGACGATCGTCGCCGTGTCACGTAATCCCGGTGACCGGTTGGAGGATCTTCGCCGAGAGTTGGAGTCGGCGGGCACCACGCTGGTACTCGTCGCCGCCGACGCCGCCGACGAGGCCGCAATGGCCTCGCTGTTCGGCCGGTTCGGCTCCGAGCTTCCGGCGCTCGAGGGCATCTACCTCGCAGCCTTCGCCGGCGGTCCGGTGGCCCTTTCGGAGATGACCGATGACGACGTCACCACCATGTTCGCTCCGAAGCTGGACGCACTCGCGACGCTGCACCGGCTTTCCCTGCGGACGAGAGTCCGCCACTTCGTACTGTTTTCGTCGATCTCCGGGTTGCTCGGCTCGCGCTGGCTGGCGCACTACACCGCGACGAGTACCTTCCTGGACACGTTCGCCTACGCCCGCCGCAACCTGGGCCTACCTGCCACGGTGATCAACTGGGGGCTGTGGAAGTCGTTGGCAGACCAAGAGGCCGACGCCGGGCAGGTGATGGCGAATGCGGGGCTCGAACCGATGCCCGACGAGGTCGCCATCCGCGCGCTGCCGATGGTGATGGCCGCCGCGGCGCCGGTTCGCAGCACCGTCTGCGACGCGGATTGGTCGCTGCTGGCCGCGGCGTACCGCACCCGCGGAGCGTTACGCATCGTCGATGACATCCTGGCGGGGGAGGTACCCGCCGATGCCGCCGGGGCCGCGAGCGGGTTCGGCCGGGAACTGCGTGACTGTGTGCCGGAACGCCGCCGCGAGATGCTGGCCGACCACATCGCCGCGGCCGCCTCCGCGGTGATGGGACTGTCTGCCGAGAAGCGGCTGGACCCCGAGGCCGGATTCTTCCAGCTCGGCATGGACTCGCTGATGAGCGTCACGCTTCAGCGTCAGCTGAGCGGCAGCCTGGGCGTTCCCCTGCCCGCTGCCCTGATCTACGAATATCCGACCATCTCCTCGCTGACCGAGGCGCTGTGCGAGCGCATGGGACTGGCGACCGACGAGGCGGGCCAGGCGCCGGTGCGGTCGGGCCTCGCGGCCCGGGCGCAGAAACGCGCTATGGCCCGCCAGGGCGCCGCGGCGAACAGAAGGAAAGGGCATGTGGTGTGACCACCCCTGACAACCTGCCCCCCAACGCGATCGCGGTCATCGGAATGGCAGGCCGGTTCCCCGGCGCCGATTCGGTGACGGAGTTCTGGGAGAACCTGCGCCGCGGGGAGGAGTCCATCCAGACGCTCTCCGAGGAAGACCTCACCGCAGCGGGGGTCAGCGCCCGGACACTGGCGGATCCCGCGTACGTTCGGCGCGCGGCCCTGCTCAGCGGGATCGAGGAGTTCGACGCGGACTACTTCGAGATGACGCCCTACACCGCGCGGATGATGGACCCGCAGCAGCGGTTGTTCCTGCAGACCGCCTGGCACGCCCTGGAAGACTCGGGCTACGACCCGGCCGCCTACGACGGCTCCATCGGTGTCTTCGCCAGTAGCACCGCAAGCGGATACCTGATGGACAACCTGATGTCGCACCGCGACCCCAGGACGCTCGTCGGCGAGGGCGTCACCGTCGAGATGTTCAACCTCGTGCTGCTCAACGACAAGGACTTCCTGGCCACGCGGGTGTCCCACGAACTCAACCTGCGCGGGCCGAGCCTTTCGGTGCAGACGGCGTGCTCGTCGTCGTTGGTGGCTGTGCATCTGGCGTGCCAGAGCCTGCTGTCCGGAGAGTGCGACATGGCGCTCACCGGCGCCTCCGCCGTACGGGTTCCCCACCGGGTCGGCTACACCTACGAGCCGGGGGCGATGGTGTCGCCGTCCGGTCACTGCCGGCCGTTCGACACCAACTCCGACGGCACCATCTTCGGCAGCGGCGTCGCCGCATTGATCCTCAAGCCGTTGCAGGCAGCCCTCGACGACGGCGACCGCATCCACGCCGTCATCCGCGGCTCGGCGATCAACAACGACGGCGCGCTGAAGATCACCTATGCCGCCCCCGCCGTGGCCGGCCAGGCGGAGGTGGTCGCCGAAGCGCAGGCCGTCGCCGAGGTCGACTCGTCCACCATCTCCTACATCGAGACGCACGGCACCGGTACGCCGTTGGGCGATCCGATCGAGGTCGAGGCCCTGCGCCAGGCGTTCGAACTCTCCGATGCCCACCGTTCCGGCCCATGCGTGTTGGGCTCGGTGAAGTCGAACATCGGGCACCTCGATGCGGCGTCCGGAGTCGCGGGTCTGGTCAAGACCATCCTGTGCCTGAAGAACAAGGCGATTCCGCCGACGGTGCATTACACCGCGCCCAATCCCGAATTGCATCTGGACACCACCCCTTTCGTGATCGCCGACTCGTACCTGCCATGGGAGTCCGACGGGCCACGCCGGGCCGGGGTCAGCTCGTTCGGTGTCGGTGGCACCAATGCGCATGTCATCGTCGAGGAGGCGCCCGAGCCGGCCCCGGTCGCACCGCTTCCGCACACTCCGCAGGTGCTGCTGCTCTCCGCCCGCACTCCGGAGTCGGTGCGGGAGGCCAGCGCCGCCCTGGCCGCCGCGCTGAGCCGTGACGCGGACCTGTCACTGCCCGACGTGGCGTTCACCCTCGCGGGCAGGCGGGCACACGAGGTCCGGTTGGCCGCGGTCGTCGCCGATCACGCCGACGCCTGCGCCGTGCTCGCCGCGGCGGAGCACGACAACGTCTCGATCGGCACCTGCCCCGCGGGCAGCGCGCCGGACGCACAGCGGGTGGCGTTCCTGTTCCCCGGCCAGGGCGCGCAGCACATCGGCATGGCGCGCGGCCTCTACGACACCGAGCCGGTATTCCGGGACATCTTCGACCGCTGCGCCGCCGGCTTCGCCGCCGAACTGGGCGTCGACCTGAAGGCCGAGGTGTTCGACGGCACGTCCCTCGAGCCCACCGACCTGGCCCAGCCCGCGCTGTTCACGGTGGAATACGCATTGGCGCAACTGGTCATGTCGTACGGGGTGACTCCGACGGCACTGGCCGGACACAGCATCGGTGAACTCGTGGCCGCCACCGTGGCGGGAGTGTTCGACCTGGACTCCGCGATCAAGGCCGTCTCGACCCGGGCCCGCCTGATGCACGCCGCGCCCCCCGGCGCGATGGTGGCCGTGGCGGCCGGCCCGGACGACATCGCCGCCCACCTGACCGCGGACATCGATATTGCCGCCGTCAACGAGTTCGGCAGCTGCGTGGTCGCCGGCCCGGACGCCGCGATCCGCGAGTTCACCAACCGGTGCGCCGCCGCAAGCATCGTCGCCCGGCGGGTCCGCACCTCGCACGCGTTCCATTCCCAGTCGATGGACACGGTGCTGGCCCCGTTCGCCGAGTACCTGTCCACCCTCACATTGGCCGCGCCGCGAATCCCGATGCTGTCCAACGTGACCGGAACGTGGATGACCGACGAGGAGGCCACCGACCCGAATCGTTGGGCCCGGCACATCCGCTCCACGGTGCGGTTCGCCGACGAGGTTCAGGCGCTGCTCGCTGACACCCACCGGGTGCTCGTCGAGGTGGGGCCCGGCGGAAGTCTCACCGGGTCGGCGCTCCGCATGCCGGGCTGGTCGGACACGCACCGGGCGGTGCGACTGATGCGCCACCCCGTACAGACCCGGGACGACCGGGATGCGTTCCTGCTTGCCCTGGGTCAGCTGTGGTCCGCCGGTGTCGACGTGGACTGGGCACGGCTCTACGGCGAGCATCCCCGGCGCGTCACCCTGCCCGGGTATTCCTTTGCCCGCCAGCGCCATTGGATCGAGCCGGATACCACCGCGGTGTCCAGGCCCGGCGGGGGTACTCAGGTTGCGGTAACCACGCCGGCCGGCGCCGATACCGGAGCACCGGTCGACGCCCGGGCGCAGATGCAGGCCACCCTGCAGCGAATCTGGTCGCAGTGCCTGGGCGTGGAAGCGGTCGCGCCCGGCGACAACTTCTTCGAACTCGGCGGCGACTCGCTGGTGGCCATCGGCGTTGCGATGACCGCTTCCCACGAGGGGGTCGAGCTCACCCCGCAGGACCTCTACGACAACGCCACGCTGAGCGCCCTGGCCGACACCCTGGTCGCCCGCCACGCATCCGGCGGACTGTCCAGCCAGGATACCGGCGATCTCAATCCCGCCGTGCCGCCGAACATCCTGCGATTCCTCGACGGCGGCCTGGCCCAGCCGGGCCGCTGGCGGGTGCCGCTGGTGTTGCGCCTCGATTCGCGGGTGAGCGGGCCGGACGTCACCGCCGTCCTGACCGCGGTCGTCAATCACCATGACGCACTGCGGATGCGGCTCGTCAACCGGGCCGGGATGTGGGAGCAGCACATCGCCGCGCCCGGTGAATTCACCGAGCTGACCGAGCGAACGCTGCCCGCCGACGCCGAGACCGGTACTCCGCAGGAGCGAGAAGCGCTGCGCGCCATCGTCGCCGAGGCCCTCGACCAAGATCTCAACCGCGCGGCTCTGACTGCCCACTACGTCGTCGACGCCCAGGCGGGCGCCCGCTTCCTGGTGCTCACCGTGCACGGCATGGTGGACGACGCCACTTCGCGCGAGGTGCTGCTCACCGATCTGCTGACCGGGTTCGGCCAGCGGCTGGCCGGGGACGAGATCATGCTGGAGCCGGCGACGACGAGTTGGCGGGACTGGTCGCAGCGATGTGCCGCGCTGGCCGCGCATCCCGCGGTCCTCGACCGGCGCAGCTACTGGATCGAGAGCGAGGCGACGGCGACGCTGCGGTTGGCCGATACCGATGCCGATGCGCCGGGGGCCGAGGACTACACCAGGATCCCCGTCATCCTGACGCCCGAGCACACCTCCCAGGTCGACAACGCCCGCCGAATCATGAAGGCCTCCACCGAGGAGATCCTGCTGGCGGCGCTCGCCCGCAGCCTCGCCCGCACCATCGGGGAAGGCGTTGCAGGCGTCGATCTCTCCGGCGCCGGGCGGTCGGTGCTGCGGCCCGATGTCGACTTCCACCGAACGATGGGGTGGTTCTCGACGGTCTACCCGATCCCGCTCCCGTGCATGGGCGCACAGGGCGCCAGCGCGGCGCAGCTGCTCGAGGAGGTCGCCCGCACCGTGAAGGCGGTGCCGCACCACGGAATCGGCTACGGCCTGCTGCGGTATCTGCATGCACCGACCGCGGGCCTGCTCGGTGGTGCCGGTGCAGCGCAGATCTACCTCACCTACCTCGGGATGCTTCCCGAATGGCAGGAGAGCGACGCGCCGGTCCAGTTCGACACCGACAGCGAGTTCACGGTCACCGCCACCGTGCCCGGTCTGGGCCATCCGGTGGAGTTGCGGTCCTACCGCCATGGCGGTGTTCTGCATGTGGATTGGTGGTACGACGCTCGGCGGGTGCCTGCGGGTACGGTCGAGGCCCTCGCTCAAGAATTCCCGGGCACCTTGGTCGCGTTGATCGACGAGGCGTTCGCGGGGGACGGGGACAGCGCCGACAGCGATGCCGAGGACGAGGCCATGGCGCTGGTCGACCTGTCCGCGGCCGTTTTCGACGACGATGAGTAGGTAGGATGTCTCAGTCCGACAACGGCGTGGATGTCGACGGTCTCGGCAAGTCGTTCGGCTCCGTTCATGCGTTGCGCGACATAACTTTCCATGTAGCGCGCGGTGAGGTCGTCGCCCTGCTGGGGCCCAATGGCGCGGGCAAGACCACCACCGTGGAGATCCTGTCCACGCTGACCGAGCCGGACCGGGGTCGTGCCCGGGTGGCCGGCCACGACGTGGTCGCCGAACCGGCGATGGTGCGCCGTGCGATCATGCTCACCGGTCAGCACGTGGCGCTCGACGAGATGCTCACCGGCTACGAGAATCTGGTGATGTTCGGCCGCCTTCAGGGTCTGCGGAAATCCGCCGCCCAGGCGCGGGCACACGAACTACTCGGCGAATTCGATCTGGAACATGCCGCGGCCCGTCGGGTCGGAACCTATTCGGGCGGCATGCGCAGACGCGTCGACATCGCTTGCGGTCTGGTGGTCCGCCCGGAGGTCGTCTTCCTCGACGAGCCGACCACGGGGCTGGATCCCCGTAGCCGGCAGGCGATCTGGGAACTGGTCACCAAGTTCAAGGACGCTGGAATCGCGACATTGTTGACCACCCAGTATCTGGAGGAGGCGGACGCGCTGAGCGACCGCATCATCGTCATCGATCACGGCACCATCGTCGCGGAGGGAACCGCCGACGACCTCAAGGAGCGCACCGGCGGAACGGTCTGCGAGATCGTGCCGAGTGACCCGGCCGACGTCCGCGCCATCGCCGACGCGCTCGGTGCGCTTCTTCCGGAGGCCAGTCGGGCCGCGATCACCCCCGAGTCCGACCGGGTCAGCATGCCCGCCCCCGACGGGCCGGACACGTTGAGCGCCGCACTGGTGCGGTTGAACGCCGCCGACATCCGGCTGGCCGACATCGCGTTGCGCCGGCCTTCGTTGGACGACGTCTTCCTGGCACTCACCGGTCAACACGTTCCCCATGAGGTGGTGTCGTGACCGCGTTGACCGCGACCCGACCGGCTCCGTCCGGGCTGCAGCAATGGTGGGTACTGACCACCCGCCTGATCGCTCCCACGTTGCGCAACGGCGAGGTTGCGGTAGGGGTGGCGGTCTCGGTGGCGGTGACGGCGAGCCTGTACATCCCGCTGCATCGGCTGATGGACGGCCCGGACCTGAAGATGAGCAGCTACGCGCAGTACCTGGTGCCGCTGATCGTGATGCAGGCCATCGCGTTCGCGGGCATCTCCACAGCGTTTCGCGCCGCCACCGACTCGGTGCAGGGGATAAACCGCCGGTTCAAGGCCTTACCGGTTCCGTCGATGACCCCGCTGGCCGCCCGCATCACCGCCAGTGTCTACCGATGCGTCATCGGGCTGGCCGTGGCGCTGGCGTGCGGCTACGTCATCGGGTTCCGTTTCTACCGCGGCCCCTGGTACGCCGTGGTGTTCTGCCTGCTGACGCTGTTGGTCGGGGTGGCCCTCGCGCTGCTCGGCGATACCCTCGGCACCAGATCTCGGGATCCGGCCGCAACCGCGCAGTGGTTGTTGTTGCCGCAGTTGATCTTCGGCTTCCTTTCGGTGGGAATTCAGCCACTGCATCGCTTTTCGGACTGGATTCAGCCGATCGTCGACCACCAGCCCATCTCCCGGCTCATCTATGCCATGCAGGCGCTGGCCGGCGACTCCGGAGGCGGGGTGCCACCGGTCACCTGGTCGGTACTCGGTCCGGCCATCGCCTGGGCCGTGGGTATCGCGGCAGTCGTCCTACCGTGGGCCGTCGTGGTCTACCGGCGGCAGACCTGATGGCGGTACTGGCCGGCCCCGTCGGCGGTGAAACATCCTCGGAGACATCACTTTCGGCTCTGGTGTCGCAGATCCGGGTGCTCACCCGCCGGCTGCTGGTCCGGTCGGCCCGCAACCCGATGACATTGGTGCACGCCGTGCTGCTTCCGGTGGCGTTCCTGCTGACGCTCAAGATCGTGTTCGCCGACTCGATCACAACGGTCACCGGAGAGAACGCGCTGTACCGCAGTGTGCCGCTGGTGGCGCTGGTGGCGACGATGACGGGTTCGACAACGGGTATGGTCGGCGTCAACGCCGAGCGTAACGACGGATTTCTGGCCAGGTTGTGGTCATTACGGATTCATCGCTCCGCGGGCCTGCTGGCCCGGCTCACGGCCGAAACGGTACGTGTGCTGCTCACCACGCTGGTCATCGTCGGCACCGGGATGATCCTCGGCTTCCGGTTCCACCAGGGTCCGGCGGCGGCGATGCTGTGGATGGCGATTCCGGTGATCTTCGGCGTGGCCTTCGCCGCGGTTGCCACCACCGCCGCGTTGTACTGGCCGAAGGCGGTCATGGTGGAGGCGCTGCAGCCGGTGGTAGTCCTCGGTGCCACCTTCTGCACGGGCTTCGTGCCGGTGGACAAGTACCCGGACTGGGTCCAGCCGGTGGTGCGTTACCAGCCGATGTCACCGGCCGTCGATGCGATGCGCGGGCTGTCGGTGGGCGGACCCGTGCTGGCACCGCTGGTCAGCACTCTGTTGTGGTGCGCCGCGATCCTCGCGGTCTGCCTGTGGCCGATCATGGTCGGTTACCGCAAAGCGAGCACCAGCCGGTAACAACGGCTGTCGAAAGGGAAGGTGCACGGGTGTTTGGCGCAACGCCGATTCGGTATCTGTCGCCCAGCGAGGAGTTCTACGCGCAGGCCGAGAACTTCATCGGCCTCACCCTGACCCTGCGTGGAGCGTTGGACGTCGGCGCCATGTCCGAGGCCTTCGACACCCTGCTGCGGGTGCACCCGGCGCATGCCGGTCATCTCGAGCGAGACGCCGACGGCAGACACCAGATCATGGTCGACGACTACGAACACGAAGGCATCTGGCTGCAGAAGCCCGGTGACGAGCCGGGTGGGCGACTGCCGAGCCAGACCGAGGCGCTGCTGAACCTGCGGATCCGGCTAGGGGAGGACCGGTCCACCCTCACCCTCTACACCCACCACGCGCTGGCCGACGGACACCACCAATTCGCCCTACTGGAGCAGCTTTTCGGCTGGTACACCGATATCGTCAGCGGCGCCGGTGTCGGGACCGTCAAGGCCGAGCCCATTCCGGAGTCCCTGGAGGCGGTGCTGGCGGAGCGGGGCATCGGCAAACTCGCGCGTTTCGGCCTGGAGCGTTTCCTGCCGGCGATTTTCGCCTACGACCTACCCCCGTCGAAGCGGAATGCGGGACGCGTTGGCCCGCAGTCGGTTCGGGTGCCGTCGGCATCCTGCCGACTGTCCCAACAGGAGACCAAGGATCTGGCCGGTGTCTGCGCTGACCGTAGGATCAGTGTCAACGCTGTGGTGGCGGCGGCCATCCTGATGGCCGAGTGGCGGATTCGAGAGACACCGCACCTCCCGATCCCGTACATCTACCCGGTTGATCTGCGCTTCTTCCTCACCCCGCCGGTGGGTGCGACCGAGGCGACCAACCCACTCGGGATGGCCATGTTCCTGGCCGAGATCCGCTCCGACACCGACCTCATGGACCTGGCCCGCGACATTCTCGAGGCGTTCCGGGCCGATCTCGCCGACGGCGTGATCCAGCAGTCGTTCCTGCATTTCGGCACCGAGTACCAGGGCAACCCGCCGGGCCTGCCCGACGTCGTGATGGCCACCGACGGCGGCGATCTGCCGCCACTGCGCACGCCACCCGGACTGGTGGTCGAGCAGTACGACCTGGAAGTGCTGTTCGCCTCCACCGCGGCCGGTGTCGACATGTACTCGGCCGGAACCTATGACGGTCAGCTCCTGGTCAGCTACAACAGCCACGGTCCGGAACCGCAGCGCTACGTCGCCGAGATCCGCGACCTGCTCACCGCGGTGCCGGCCGCGCATGGCCGGGTGACCGACTGACCCGTCGTGGTCAGACCGCGGCGGGAATGGCCGGCATCCCGTCGATCTCGGCGAGAAGTTCGGCGAGCCCGGCCGCGAATCCGTCGGCGATCGCGTGCGGATCGGCCAGCAATGCCGGACAGGACAGCACCGCAACGTGCAGCGCTCCGTTGGTCGAGAACAGCGTGACGTTCAGGCCCACTCCGAGCATGACCGGTCCGAACATGTAGAGCGAAGACACCCTGGCGCCCATGAGGTAGGGCGTCGGCGGACCCGGCACGTTGGACACCACGATGTTGTACATCGGCCGAGTCTGGGTCAGCCGGCCGTAGATTCGCTTCGCGATCCCGAGCGGCATCGGTCCGATGACCTCGCCCCAGCCGTTGAGCAGCGTCACCCCGAGCGCCGAGCTGTGTTCCTTGGCGATGGCGCTGGCCGCGGCGATGGACCGCAGCCGCTCGACGGGGTCCGCGATCTGCGTCTCGAGCCTGGCGAAGATGCCCGAAACCTGGTTGCGGGCCTGGCAATCGGGATCGTCGTGGGCTCCGACGGGAACCAGGGCGATCAGGGAGCGGTTCGGCAACTCGCCGCGGTCGAGGAAGTATTCGCGGGCCTGCCTGGCGACCAGGGCCATCGCCACGTCGTTCACCTTGACCCCGAAGTGCCGCGCCACCTTCTTCACGTCGTCGAGGTCGAGCCGGGCGAGCGCCAGTGTGCGCTCGCCGGTGGTGCGACCGTTGAGCACCGTCGGTGGTGCCGTGAACGGAAGCGCCATCGAACGCCGCGACACCACCCGCCGCACGGTCTCGAGCACCGCGCGCAGCGTCGGGGGCAGCAGCCTGACGAACTGGGCGGGCCGCCGGGCGAACCGGGCCAGGCCGTCGAGGGCCATCCGCAGCGTGCCGACCGCCGGTGCGGCCGTGACCGGGCTCGGCCGGCCCGGGTCGGGTTCGGCGCTGCAGAGCCGCCCGAGGAGGTCGGCGAACGTCACGCCGTCGGCCATGGCGTGGTGGAGCACGAGCATCACGGCCACGCCGCCGCCGGCGAGGCCCTCGATGACCCACATCTGCCACAACGGCAGGCTGTGGTCGAGCCGCAGACCGGCGAGGTATCCGCACAGCCGCTCGAGCTCTGCGCGGTCCCCGGGTGCCGGCAGGCCGATCCGGTGCACGTGCCGGGCGATGTCGAACTCGGCGTCCTCGGTCCACACCGGGAAGTCGAGGTTGAGCGCAGTGTCGACGATCTTCTCCCGCAGCTCCGGTATCGCCCGCAGCCGTACCGCGAGGGCGTCACGGAAGGCCTCGAAGCTGTAGCCGTCGGGGACCGTCGACGGGTCGAGCTCCAGAATCGAGAAGATCTGCAGATGCTGGGATGCGGTCTCGAGGGAGACGAAGCTGGCGTCGAGTCCGCTGACCCGCTGCGGATTCCGCACGACCGAAATGATACCTCGTGCGGCTTTGCTGTGGTGCCGACAGTTCGCCGCACCGGGGGCATCTAGGATGACTTGCCGGACGAACAGCTGGGAGGTAGCGCATGGTGACCCTGATCACCGGGGCGTCGACCGGGATCGGCGCCGAGTTCGCCCGGCAATTTGCCGCGCTGGGCCATGACCTTGTCGTGGTGGCTCGCAGCGCGGACCGGCTCGAGGAGCTCGCCGCCGCACTGCGGGCGGCGTACGGGGTGAACGTGACCGTGATCGGAATGGACCTTTCCCGTCCCGATGCGGCCGAGCAGCTGTGGCGGCGGACCACCGGCCTGGGCCTGGAGGTGGACGTGCTGGTCAACAACGCGGGCGTCGGAACGCACGCCGACGTGGCCGATGCCGACCCGCGGCGGCTCGAGGAGGAAGTCGAGCTGAACTGCCGGACGCTGGTCGGCACGACGGCCCGCTATCTGCCGGCCATGCGGGCCAGGGGAGCCGGCGCGGTCGTCAACGTCGCCTCGACTGCGGCGTTCCAACCGTTGCCCAAGATGGCCGTCTATTCCGCGTCGAAGGCCTTCGTGCTGTCCTTCACCGAGGCGCTGTGGGCGGAGGAGCGCGGCCACGGCGTCCGCGTGCTGGCGGTCTGCCCGGGGCTCACCGACACCCCGTTCTTCGAATTGGCCGGGGGAGGGGCTGCCACCGCCGCGTCGGGCCCGTTGGCTCAGGCGTTCACCCGCACGCCGCAACAGGTGGTCGGCCATACCATCCGTGCGTTGTCCGGCCACAAGTCCAGCTTCGTCGACGGCACCGCCAATGCGGTGGTGATCCGCGGGCTCAACCGGTTGTTGCCACGCCGACTGGTGGTCGCGCTGGCCGGACGGTTGATCCACGGCTGAGCCTCACGACTCCTCGGCCAGCGACTCACTCAGGTGTGCAGCGAGACTTCGCGCCGTGTTGTAGCTGACGATCGTCTTGGGGCTGATCCGGATCCCGGTCTGGGTCTCGACGGAGGTGCGCAACTCCAGCATGCCCAGCGAGTCCAGACCGTGCTCCGCGAACGACCGGTCCGGGTCGATCGCCCGCCGCAGGATGAGTCCGGCCTGGTCGACGATCAGCCGCCGCAGCCGGTCTGGCCATTCGTCCTCGGGCAGGCCCGTCAGTTCGGCCAGAACGCTGGGTGTCTCGCCGCCCGGGTGGACGCTGTCGCGGAACGATTCGGCGAACGGGGTGCGGGCCGCCAACGCGGTGAGCAGCGGCATTCGGGTCAGGGGGAGGTAGCCGGTGTATCCGCGGTCATGGCGGAGCAGGGCGCGGAAGGCGTAGGCGCCGTCCTCCGGCTTGATCATCGCCACGTCACCGCGCTGCGCGACCCCCGCGCCGGCACCGATGTCTGCCCAGGCGCCCCAGGCGATCGCGGTGGCCGGCACGCCCCGGCGGCGCTGCCACGCGGTGAAGCTGTCCAGCCAGCTGTTGGCCGCGGCGTAGGCCCCCTGTCCGGGTGAACCGAGCAGCACCGCCGCCGACGAGAAGCTGCAGAACCAGTCCAGCGGTTCGGAGGCCACCGCCTCGTTCAGGTACCAGGCGCCGTAAACCTTTGGTGCCCAGTCACGTTCGATCAGCTCGTCGGTGATGTTCTCCAGGGTGGCGTCGTCGACGACGGCCGCGGCGTGCAGCACACCCCGCAGCGGCAATCCGGTGGCGGTCGCCGCGGCGACCAGCCGGGACGCCGTTGGAGGGTCGGCGATGTTGCCGCATTCCACCACGATGTCCGCGCCGTTGGCCCGCAGCCGCTCGATCGTCTTCTGCGCCTGGGCGTTCGGCTGCGAACGGGAGGTGAGCACGATCCGACCGCAGCCGCCCGACGCCATCACCGCGGCCAGGAAGAGGCCGAGGCCTCCGACACCGCCGGTGACGATGTAGGAGGAGTCGCTTCGGAAGACCGGGGCGCTGTTGGGCGGCACCACGACCGGGATCTCGCCGCTGCGCGGCACGCTCAGCACCAGCTTTCCGGTGTGTTCGGCGGCGCTGATGGCCCGGATCGCGGTCGCGGCCTCCGAGAGTGGGTGGGCGGTGTACTCGGGCACCGGCAGCACCCCGTCGCCGACCAATTGGTAGACCTTGCGCAGCAGGGCACCGCTGCCCGCCGGGTCGCTGATCGTCATCAACGCCAGATCGGCGTAGTGGAACGCGAGGTTGCGCCGGAACGGGAACAGGTCGACCCGGGTGTGCTCGTAGACGTCGCGCTTGCCGATCTCGATGAACCGCCCGCCGAACGCCAGCAGTTCGATGCCGGCGCGCTGGGCCGGCCCGATCAACGAGTTGAGCACCACGTCCACGCCGTAGCCGTCGGTGTCGCTGCGAATCTCGTCGGCGAAATCCGTTGAGCGGGAATCGTAGACGTGTTCGATGCCCATGTCCCGCAGTAGCTGCCGCCGGCTCTCGCTGCCGGCGGTGGCGAAGATCTCCGCGCCCGCCTGCCGGGCGATCGCGATGGCGGCCTGCCCGACACCGCCGGTCGCCGAGTGGATGAGCACCCGGTCGCCCGCACCGAGCCTGGCGAGGTCGTGCAACCCGAACCAGGCGGTGGCGTAGCCGGTGGCCACCGCGGCCGCTTCCTCGGCGGACAGGCCGGGAGGTAGCGGTGCGGCCAGTCGCGCGTCACACGTGACGAACGTGCCCCAGCAGCCGCCCGGGCTGACACCGGCGACTCGGTCGCCGACCTTGTGCTCGGTGACGTCCGGACCGATTGCGGTGACGACCCCGGCGAAGTCCAGGCCGAGCTCAGGCTGCCGTCCGTCGAATGTCGGGCAGCGGCCGAATGCCGCCAGTACATCGGCGAAGTTGATGCTCGACGCGCTGACCGCCACCTCGATCTCGCCGGCCTCCGGCGCGCGCCGCTCGCTGGCGATCATTTCCAGGGTCTGTAGATCGCCCGGGATGCGGGCCTGCAGGCGCATGCCGTCCCGGGCGGGGTCGATCACCGTGGTGCGCCGTTCCTCGGCCCGCAGTGGACTGCGTTGCAGCCGGGCGACGCACCACCGGCCCGCTCGCCAGGCGGTCTCGTCCTCGTCTGTGTCGCTGAGCAACTCCGTCACCAGCTCGCTCGCGGTGGTCTGGGCGTCGACATCGATCTGGGTGGGCCGTAGCGAGGGTTGTTCGGACCCGAGCACGCGCAGCAGGCCGCGCATGCCGCCCTGATCGAGGTTGAGCCGATCTTGCGGTGTGACATCCTGGGCGTTTCGCGTGATGACGTACAGGCGGGGCGGGTGAGCCTCGTCCTCCGCCAGGGTGCGGGCGATCCGTACGACCTGACCGACGAGTTCGCTTCCCCGCGAAAGACATTCGGTGCCCGGTTCGCTGTCGCCGGTCGCGGTCACCACAACCACACCCGAGATGTCGGCACTCCCGCGGACATCCTCCGCGGAGCCGGTGACACGGCAGGCTGCGCCCGCGGCGCACAGTGCGTCCGACAGCTCCCCCGCGAGGTCACCGACGTCACCGACGCTGATCACCAGCCACTCGCCGGTGCCGGCGGTCACGTCGGTCGGCGGCTGCCGTTGTTCCCAGCCGACGGTCAGCAGTCGTTCGGCCAGCACCCGTTCGCGTTCGCCGGCCTTGGTGGTGCCCGTACCCAGCCGCAACCCGGTGATCTCGACGACCACATCTCCCGCGGCGTCAAGGATTTCCAGATCGGCCGCGATCCCGACGGCATCGGCCTTGGTGATCGTGGCTCGGCAGTATCGCGCGTCCCGGCCGGCACCGAAGCGGCGCAGGCTGTCGATGCGCAACGGCAACATCAGGGGACCGTCCTGACCGCCGCCGGCCAGGAAGTGGGCGCCCACCGTCTGGAAGCAGGCGTCGAGCACCGCCGGGTGAATGCCGTACCCGGACTGCTGCGCCCGGATCCCTGCCGGTGCGGTGACCTCGCCGACCAGGGTGGTGGCATCGGCGGCGGTGTGCACACTGACCAGCCCGGTGAAGGCCGGCCCGAAATCGATGCCGCGGAGGGCCAGTGTCTGCCGAATCTCGTTTCCGCTCAGGATATTCGGATGCGCGGCCAGCAGGGCGGCGATATCGCGCCGGGCCGGCCGGTCGGCTGTTCCGGAGTGCAGCGTGGCCGTCGCGCGCACGGTCTGCTCACCGTCGTCGCCGGTCTGTGCGCTGAACGCTGCGACACCGGGTTCGGCCAACGTGGCCACCGCGGTCAGCTCGGTGTGGTCGTCGAGGAGCAACAGATCCTCGAAGCGGATGTCACGCACAGCGCAACCCGTGGGGAACAACTCCTCGGCGGCGGCCAGCGCCATCTCGCAGTAGGCCGCGCCGGGAAAAGCCGCCACGTCGTGCACCTGGTGGTCGGCCGCCCACGGCACGACGGCGGTGCCGACGTCGGACTGCCAGGCATGTCGTTCGGGCTCCTCGAGCAGCCGGACGTGGGCGCCGAGCAGGGGGTGCGCCCGCACCAGATGGGCCTGCCCGGCGGGCTTGTCCCGCGGCAGCAGAAGGTGATGGTGGGTCCACGACGGCAGCGGCACCTCGACCAGCCGGCCGGCGGGATACAGCGCGGCGAAGTCCACCGCAGCACCGGCAGCATGCAGATCCGACACCAGTTCCAGCAGCCCGTGGGGCAGCGGCTGATCGCGGCGCAGCCCGGCCAGCGCCGCGACGGGCGTCTCGGTGCCGGCCGCGGTCTGCTCGACCGCCCGGGTGAGCAGGGGGTGTGGCGAGAGCTCCGCGAATACCCGGTAGCCGTCCTCCAGGGCGGCCCGCACGGCCGCGGAGAAGCGGACCATCTGACGCAGGTTGTCCACCCAGTACCCGGCGTCGAACGTCGGCACCGCACGGGGGTCCGGCAGCGTCGCGGAGTAGTACCGGACGCCGCCCTGCCCCGGAGCCAACTCGGCGAGCTCATCGGCGAGCGTCGCCAGGATGGGGTCGACCTGGGGTGAATGCGATGCGACGTCGACGGCCACCTCCCGCGCCAGCACGTCGCGCTCCTCCCACTGCGCGACCAGCTCGCGGATGGTGGCGGTGTCGCCGCCGATCACCGTCGTCTGCGGTGAGGCCACCACCGCCACCACGACGTCGTCGACACCTCGTGCGGCCAGTTCGGAGCGGACGGTCTGCTCGGGGAGTTCCACCGATGCCATCGCACCGGAACCGGCCAGCCGCGCCAGCAGCCTGGACCGCCGGCAGATCACCCGCACGCCGTCCTGCAGCGACAACGACCCGGCGACGACCGCCGCTGCGGCCTCGCCCATCGAGTGGCCGATCACCGCGCCCGGGCGCACCCCGTTCGCGGCCATCGCCTCGGCGAGGCCCACCTGCATGGCGAACAGTGTCGGCTGGACCTTGTCGATGCCGGTCACGGTTTCGGGGACGGACATCGCCTCGGTCACCGAGAAGCCGGACTCCCGGGCGATCAACGGTTCTAGGTGCGCGATGGTCGATGCGAACACCGGATCGGTGGCCAGCAGTTCGGCGCCCATCTGCGCCCATTGCGAGCCCTGGCCCGAGAACACCCATACCGGTCCGCGGTCGTCCTGCCCGACCTTCGCCGGATAGGGGGTATCACCGGCGGCGATGTCCTGCAGCCCGGCGCACAGTTCCTTGAGATCGCCGGCGACCACCCCGGCGCGCACGGTGCGGTGTCCCCGACGCCGGGACAGCGTGTATCCAAGGTCGTTCAACGGAACCGGAAGCCGCTGGTGTTCAAGCCAATCCGCGATCCGATCGGCGGTCTTCCGGAGTTCCTCGGCGGATGTCGACGACAGCACGAACAGCCTGGCGCCGGTCGTCGGCCCGCCGGCCTGGGCCGATGTGGATTCGCCGGTCGGCGCCTGTTCGACGATCGCGTGGACATTCGTACCGGATATGCCGTAGGACGACACCGCGATGCGCCGCACCTCGCCGTGTCCGGCGGGCCAGGGCGTAACCACCTGGGGCACCGAAAGTCCGGTCTCGACACTCGCCAGGGCTTCCGGCAGGCGGTGGAAATGCACCATCGGCGGCACCACACCGTGCTGCACCTCGAGCACCGCCTTGACGAAGCCCATGGCCCCCGCCGCCGCCTCGGCATGGCCGAAGTTCGACTTGGCCGAGCCCAGCAGAACGGTGTCGGTGGTACCGTATTCCGTTGCAAGACTAGTGAATTCGATCGGATCACCGACCGGGGTCCCGGTGCCGTGTGCCTCCACGGCCCCGATGGTGTGGGCTTCGACGCCCGACACGTCCAGCGCGGCTCGCAACGCCGCCACCTGGGCGTCCACCGAGGGCGTGGCGATGTTGCGGGTCCGGCCGTCGGAGTTCGCCGCGGTACCGCGGACGACGGCGAGAATCCGGTCACCGTCGCGCTCGGCGTCGGACAACCGCTTCAACAGCACCACCGCGCAGCCCTCGGAGCGCACGAAGCCGTCGGCCGCCTCGTCGAACGGTTTGCACCGCCCGACCGGCGAGAGCATCCCCTGGGCGGACGCCCAGGCGTTCTTGCGGGGCTCACGCATCACCTCGCAGCCGCCGGCGAGCGCGAGGTCGCTCTCCCCCGACGCCAGGCTGCGGGCGGCCATGTGGACGGCGAGCAGCCCGGACGAGCAGGCGGTGTCGGCCGTCAACGCCGGACCGTTCACGTCCAGCACATAGGCCACCCGGCCCGATGCCATGCAGGCCGAGGTCTCGGTGTACCCGTAGACGCCGGCGTCGAGCGCGATCGAGGTGTGGTCGTCGTGGGAGATGCCGAAGTACACCCCGGTGCGGGTGCCGGCCAGCGAGGACGGAGCGATACCGGCCTGTTCGACGGCCTCCCAAGAGGTCTCCATCAGCAACCGGTGCTGGGGGTCGATCGCGGTGGCCCGCTGGTCGTCGAGGCCGAAGAACGGCGCGTCGAAGCCGGCGATGTCGTCGATGAACGCACCCCAGCGCGACACCGTGCGGCCCGGAACCCCACGCTCGGGGTCGTAGTACTCGTCGGCATCCCAGCGGTCGGCGGGTACTTCGGTGACCAGGTCGGCACCGGCCAGCAGTGCCTCCCACAGTTGTTCGGGGGAGTCGATACCGCCGGGCAGGCGGCAGGCCATCCCGATGACCGCAACGGGCGTGACCTTCGGTTCAGCCACTGAGGGTTCCTTCGTCGTCCGATGTATCGCCTGGGGCGCACACGCCACGCCGGTGCACGGCGGCTCAGGCCGCCCCCGGGTCCTGCGCCAGCTTAGCTGACGCTCGCGTCAGGCCTCCCATCGCGCGCCTCTCGGGCGACCCGGGAACGGCACAACTGGCCTGCTGGCAGTCGTTTGTCGAACCGTCCGGGTGCCGGTCCGCCGAGGCGCGGCGGCGGTTTGCGGTGTACGGCGAAACGCCGGCGGCCGCCGTGGTGTGTAATGGCGGCCGGAACGGCGCACCGGGTGTGCCACTGCGAAAGGCGGACCATGGTGTCGTCAGGGCAATTACCCGCGGACCGGCCCGAGCCGGGACCCGCGGTCCTCCCGCCCCGAGTTCCGCCCGGCGGGCGCCGGGAGTTGGGCCTGGTCGGGTGGTTGTTCTGCAAGCTCGCGGCGCGGGTCACCCGAACGCCGGAGGTGCACCTGTTCACGGTGCTGGCCCAACATCGGCGGCTGTTCTGGTCCTGGATCCCCTTTGCCGGGATCCTGCTGCGGCGCGGGCGCCTTCCCGGGCGCGACACCGAGGTGGTCATCCTGCGGGTGGGGCACCTGCGCAACTCGGAGTACGAGTTGCAGCAGCACCGCCGGATCGCCCTTGCCCGGGGGGTGGATCTCGACACGCAGGCGGCGGTGTTCGCGTGGCCGGCGGCCGAAGGGCTGTCACTGCGGCACCGGGCGCTGCTCACCGGCACCGACCAGTTGATCACCGATCGCGCGATCTCCGACGACACCTGGCGGCAACTGTCCGGCTATCTGGACCGCCGGCAGTTGATCGAGTTCGTCACGCTGGTCGGGCAGTACGACGCGCTCGCGCTGAGCCTCAACACCCTTCGGGTGCCGATGGACTATCCGGACTGAACAATCGCCGGGAACCCCGGTCGCATTCGCCGCGCCCGAACTACCGTGAGGCGGTGACCGCCGAGCCTTCCCAGCCGCTGGCCGCCCCCGGCCAGGACGGCCGCCACCTCTACACCTGCCCCCTGTGCGAAGCGATGTGCGGGCTGCAGATCGAGGTCGCCGACGGCCGGGTGACCGGCATCCGCGGCAATCCCGACGACGTCTGGAGCCGCGGGCATCTGTGCCCCAAGGGGGTGTCGCTCGGCGAGATCCACGCCGACCCGGACCGCATCCGCGCGCCGATGATCAAGGTCGACGGCCAGTGGCGCGAGGTGGACTGGGACACCGCGTTCCGGCGCTGCACCGAACTGCTGGCCCCGGTGATCGCCGAGCACGGCATCGGCGCCGTCACCTGCTACACCGGCAACCCACTGGCCCACTCGTTCTCGCTGGGCCGCTACACCGGCGTGCTGCTCGGGATGTCCGGCATCCCGGTCAGCTACTCGCCCGGCACCGTCGACCAGTGGCCGAAGAACCTGTCGTCGCACCTGATGTACGGCAACTGGTGGGGCTTCCCGGTGCCCGACATCGAGCGCACCGACCTGCTGGTGGTCATGGGCGCCAACCCTGCGGCCTCGCAGGGTTCGCTGCTGGCCGCACCGGACGTGATGGGCATCATCGAGCGCATCGACCGGGTGATCGTCGTCGACCCGGTCCGCACCGCCACCGCCGCCAAGGCCGACGAATGGTTGCCCATCACCCCGGGCACCGACGCGGCGCTGCTGATGGCCGTGGTGCACACCCTGTTCGACGAGGACCTGGCCACCCTGGGCCCGCTGGCGGACCACGTCGACGGGGTGGACGCGCTGCGCGACGCCGCCCGGGACTGGTCCCCGGAGCGGGTCGCGCCGGTGACGGGCATCGAGGCGGTCCGCATCAGGCAACTCGCGCGCCAGCTGGCCGGCACCGAACGGGCCGTCGTCTACGGCCGGATCGGGCTGTGCAACCAGGAGTTCGGCAGCCTTGCCAGCTGGCTGGTCGACGTCGTGAACATCCTCACCGGGCACTTCGACACCCCCGGCGGCGCGATGTTCCCCCGCCCGGCGGCTTGGACCATCACCGCCCAGCCGCAGCCGGGCCTGGAGGGCGGGCTGGCCGAGTTCGGCCGCTGGCGCACCCGGGTGCGCGGCGCCAAGGAGGTCCTCGGCCAGGTGCCGGTGTCCTGCCTCGCCGAGGAGATCGAGACCCCGGGCGAGGGGCAGATCAGGGCGCTCATCACGGTCGCGGGCAACCCGGTGCTGTCCACGCCGGCCGGCCATCGCCTCGACGAGGTGCTGCCGAAGCTCGACGCGATGATCGCGGTGGACCTGTGGCTCAACGAGACCACCCGGCACGCCG
>JAGQTW010000081.1 GCA_020438785.1 Mycobacterium sp.
CTGCACGTAGTAGACCGGGTTCTCGCTGGAGGCCGAGGACCACAGCTGCAGGTCGATGTCGATCGGGGTGTCCACCGAGGAGCGGGTCAACGCGTAACGCGCGGCGTCCACGCCGATGGCCTCGACCAGGTCGTCGAGGGTGATCACGGTGCCGGCCCGCTTGCTCATCCGCACCGGTTGACCGTCGCGGACCAGGTTGACCATCTGGCCGATCAACACCTCGACCGTGTCGGGGTCGTCGCCGAGCGCGGCCGCGGCGGCCTTGAGGCGGGCGATATAGCCGTGGTGGTCGGCGCCGAGCATGTAGATGCACAGATCGAAGCCGCGCTGCCGCTTGTCGAGGTAGTAGGCCAGATCGCCGGCGATGTAGGCGGGCTGGCCGTCACTCTTGATGACGACCCGGTCTTTGTCGTCGCCGAATTCGGTGGTGCGCAACCAGGTTGCGCCGTCCTTCTCGTAGATGTTGCCGGTCTCGCGCAGCTTGGCGATGGCCTGGTCGACCCGCCCGCTGGTGTGCATGGAGTCTTCGTGGGTGTAGACGTCGAAGTCGGTGCCGAACTCGTGCAGCGAGGCCTTGATATGGGTGAACATCAGGTCGACGCCGATGGAGCGGAAGGTCTCGCGCCGCTCGTCGTCGGGCAGCGCGAGCGCGTCGGGGGCCTTGGCCAGCACCTGGGCGGCGATGTCGGAGATGTAGGCGCCGGCGTAGCCGTCCTCGGGGGCAGGTTGTCCGTTGGCGGCGGCGATCAGTGAGTTCACGAAGCGGTCGATCTGGGCGCCGTGGTCGTTGAAGTAGTACTCGCGGACCACCTCGGCGCCCTGGGTGGACAGCAGCCGGCCCAGGGCGTCGCCGACCGCGGCCCAGCGGGTGCCGCCGATGTGGATCGGGCCGGTGGGGTTGGCCGAGACGAACTCGAGGTTGATCTTCTGCCCGTCGAGCAGGCCGGAGCGACCGTAGCCGGCGCCGGCGGTCACGATGTTGCTGACGATCACGCCCTGCGCCGACGCCTCCAGGCGCAGGTTGACGAAGCCGGGGCCGGCCACCTCGGCCGAGGCGATGCCGTCCGACGCCGCCAGCACCTCGGCCAGCCACCCGGCCAGCTCACGGGGGTTGGCGCCGACCTTCTTGGCGACCTGAAGTGCCAGGTTGGTCGCGTAGTCACCGTGCTCGGGGTTGCGGGGCCGCTCAACCGTGACCGCCTCCGGCAGCGCGGCGGCATCCAGCCCGTGCTCCGCCAGAACGGCGGCGGCGACGCTTCTGAGCAGCACGGCGAGGTCGGCGGGTGTCACGAGGGTCCATCCTATGGTCTGACGTGGTCAGACCCCGAATCGATATGGGCGGCCGGGCCGGGGAGCGTGGCGGCGAGCACCGAGGGCGATGCGTTAGGCTGGCGGAGCCCAAATGGCGCACCGTCATGCGCCCCCGTAGCTCAGGGGATAGAGCGTCTGCCTCCGGAGCAGAAGGCCGCAGGTTCGAATCCTGCCGGGGGCACCACCTGATCGGCGACGAGCCGATGGACGATATCCGAGCCACTGAGCAGACATCGGCCCGCCCCGAACTATCCAGGGGCGGGCCGATCTTCTGTGTGGTCTGCGCACAGCGTTGCGGGCTATGCTCTAGTGATTTGCTGTGCTGATTCGACCGTAGCTCAAAATCGCATGCCAAGGCAAGAAATATGCGATCTCATCCTGATTGATGCGTTAGCCTATCCTTTGGCATGAGTTTGCCGAAGCGGGTGCCGGGCATCCCTCGGCACGGGGTCGAGCGCCCGACCAGGAGCGAGTCCCGGGACGTCCGGGAGATAGTCGCTGCGAGGCGGGCAATCGGCCACCCGGCCGGCCCGCCCGCCACCAAGGTACTTGCCCCGGCACCGAAACGAGACGGGCAGTTCAAAAAATGCTTTCCTCGGCGGCCCGATCGTCCTAGCCTCGAGGCATGACCGCGCCCGCCCAGTTGCCGTTTCGTCAGGACCACCCACTGCGGTCGCCGGAACAGCTGAGCAGTCTGCAGGCCGAGGGCCCGATCCACAAGGTCCTCACCGCGGTCGGCGACGAGGCCTGGCTGGTCACCGGGTACGCCCAGGTGCGCCGGCTGATGGACGACGAGAACCTGGGCCGCACCCATCGCGACCCCGCCAACGCGCCGCGCAGCCGAACGTCGGCGTTGTTCGGCGGCCCGATCGGCGACTTCGACACCGAACCCGCCGACCACACGCGGATGCGCCAGTTGCTACAGCCGCACTTCTCCCCCAGGCACATGCGCGAGCTACAACCCAAGGTCGAAAAGCTCTGCGCCGCAATGCTCGACGACATGGAGCAGCAGGGCCCACCGGCCGACCTACATGCAAGCCTGGCGCAACCGTTTCCGGTGCTGGTGATCTGCGACCTGCTCGGGGTGCCGTACTCCGACCGGGACCGCTTCCGGATCTGGGTCGAAGCGGCCGCCTTCTCCCCGGACGACACCGCGTCGATGGACGGCATGGCCGCCTTGCTGGAGTACGGGCTGGAACTCGTCGCCGTCAAACGCGCCGAGCCCGCCGACGACGTCATCTCGCGGCTGTGCGACGAACCCGACCTGACCGATCTCGAGGTTGCGACGCTGGGCATGCAACTGCTGTTCGCCGGGCACGAGACGACGGTGATGCAGATCTGGCTGCAATCCCTGCTGCTGCTCAGCCATCGCGAGCAGTGGCAGGCGCTGTTGGCCTCACCGGACCTGATTCCGAAGGCCGTCGAGGAACTCCTGCGCGCCGGGATGCCGGGCGGGATCGGCGTTCCCCGGTACGCACGCGAGGACATCGACGTCGACGGCGTCACGATCAGGGCCGGTGACCTCGTCCTGCTCGACCCCGGATCGGCCAACCACGACCCGGCGGCCTTCCCCGACCCGTACCGGATCGACCTGGCACGCACCGGCGCCGCCCACGTGGGCTTCGGCTACGGCCTGCGCTACTGCGTCGGCGCCGCACTCGCGCGGATGGAGCTGAAAACCGTTTTCTCGCAGTTGATTCCGCGGTTCCCCAATATGCAGCTGTGCACCGACGTGTCCACCGTGGGCACCGGATTCCATTCGCTGTCGCACGGGCTCGTGCCGCTGCCCGTCACCTGGTGATCGGCGCCCTTCAGCCGGGCCGCCGGTTGACCAGCGGCCCGCGCATGGCACGCACCGATGGCGGCACCGGGATGGCGGCGTCACAGTCGGGCGAGCGCTCCGGATCGCCGTAGACCGTCGTCAACGGCACCACTCCGGCCCATACCCCGGCGGCGATGTCCTCGTCGGAGTCCTCGGGCCAGCCGCCGCCGACCTTCAGCGACCAGTTGTCGTCCGCGATCGGCATGCGCAGCGCCATGGTCGCGGCCAGTTCCTTGCGCGAGCTGGCCCGAAGCTCGGCGACCCGGCCCGGGATGAAGGTGTCCACCAATTGGTCGAGATAGCCGACCTTGTCCTCGTCGCCGATCCGCTCGAACGTGCCGAACAGCACCGCGCTGCGGAAGCGGAAGGACGACTCGAACCCGCAGCGCGCCACCATCACCCCATCCAGCGTGGTGACCGACACCGCGGCCGCCGCGCCGTCGGCGAGCTGACGCAACCACGGCGATCCGGTCGAGCCGTGGATCACCAGCTCATCGCCGATGCGGGCGAAGCCGATCGGGAAGATCACCGGATGACCGTCGCGGATCAGCGCAATGGTGGCCAGCGGGGTGCTGTCGAGCAGTTCGTCGAGCTCGGTGCGCGAGGTCCGCTGCTTCTCGGGCAAGCGGCTGACGGTGGTCGATGGGTGCGACATGGCGCTCACTGTCGCACGCGGCGCAACGCCGCGGGGGTCAGATCGTCCAGGCTGGGGTAGCCGTCGACGGCCATCAGCAGGTCGGCCTCGGCGAGCAGGGAGCGCAGTACGTGCACGATGCCGTCGGTGCCGCCGAGGGCGGCCCCGTACGCGTACGGCCGGCCGATCCCGACGGCCGTGGCGCCCAGGGCGAGGGCCTTGACGACGTCGGCGCCGGAACGGATGCCGGAGTCGAACAGCACCGGCACGTCACCGGCGGTCGCGGCCACCACGTCGGGTAGGCAGTCGATGGCGGGCACGCCGCCGTTGGCCTGCCGACCGCCGTGATTGGAGCAGTAGATCCCGTCCACACCCGCGTCCACCGCGCGCCGGGCGTCCTCCGGATGGCAGATGCCCTTGAGGATCAGCGGCAGCGACGTCAGCGACCGCAGCCACGGTAGGTCGTTCCACGTCAGCGAGTTTCCGAAGATGCTGATCCAGTGCAGCACGGCGTTGCGCGGGTCGGCGTCGATGTCCGCCTCGACCTTGCTGCGGAAGTTCGGATCGCTGATGTAGTTGGCCAGGCACATGCCGCGCAGTTGGGGGAAGTTGGCCGTCGCCAGATCACGGGGCCGCCAGCCGGGGATCCAGGTGTCGAGGGTGACGACGATGCCCGCATAGCCGGCGGCCTCGGCGCGATGCACCAGACTCTCGGCCAGGTCGCGGTCGGTCGGGGTGTACAACTGGAAAAGCCCTGGCGTGTCGCCGAATTCGGCGGCGACGTCCTCGAGGGGGTCCATGGTCAGGGTCGACACGCACAACGGCACCCCGGTGCGGGCGGCCGCCCGGGCGGCGGCGATGTCACCGTGCCGATCGGTGGTGCACAGCCCGATCACGCCGACCGGTGCCATGAAGAGCGGCGCCGGCCACCGCCGGCCCCACATCTCGACGGACAGATCACGGTCGGTGGCGCCGACGAGCATGCGCGGGATCAAACCCCACTGCTCGAAGGCGGTGATGTTGGTCCGCTGGGTGTGCTCGTTGCCCGCGCCGCCGGCGATGTAGGACCACAGCGACGGCGAAAGCGCCTGCTCCGCGCGGCTTTCCAGTTCGGCGAACGACATCGGAAGATTGGGCAGCACGCCGTTGAGGCCCTGGAAGTAGACCTCGAGCTGGTAGTTGCCGTAGGGCTGTGTCATCGCCTCCACCTCACTCAGTCGATGTCGCCGACCAGGTCGGCCACCCGCCGCACCTGGTCGAGGTCCGAACTCGTCGGAATCAGGTGCACCTCGCTGGTGCCGATCGCGGCGAACTTGCGCAGGGTCGCGACAAGTTCCTCGTCGCTGCCCGACCAGCCGGTGGTCGGCGCCATCGCGTCGACGAACTCCGGCGGAATCCAGTTCATGTAGTGCCGCAGGTGCCTGTGTACCTGCGCCCGGGCCGCATCGGCCTCGCCGAGTGCGAACCAGAACGACGTCGCCAGATGCGGTTTCGGCTTGCCGGCCTCCGCCCACGCGGCGCGCGCGACGTCGAAGAGTTCGTTCTGCCTACCGGTGTCGAGGTCCAGGGTGATGCCGGCCAGTCCGTCGGCCCACTCGGCGGCCATCCGCGTCGATCTCGGCCCGGTGGCCCCGATCAGCAGCCGCGGACCGCCCGGCTGGACCGGCGGGGGCCCGACCGGTAGCACCGACTCGGTGATCTTCTCCCCGGCCCACACCCGCTTCATGACGGCGACGCGGTCGGCCATGTCCCGGATGGTCTGCGTCTTCGGGTCGGCGCCGACCGCTCGGTAGTCCTCCTCACGCCCACCCGAACCGATCCCGACGGTCAGCCGGCCACCGGATAGCATGTCCGCGGTCGCCAGCGCCTTGGCCAACATCACCGGATCATGCAGCTGCGGCACCACCACCGTGGTCACCAGGGGCACCCGCTCGGTCCAGGCCGACAGCGCACCGAGGAGGGTCAGCGAGTCCGGGTTGTTGAACGCGATGCGCTCCCCCCAGCACAGCGACGAGAAGGGACCCTCGTCGATCAGCCGGGCCCAGCGCTTCAAGAGGTTCGCGTCGAGGTCCGGCTCCATCACCGGCAAGGTCATGCCAATCTGCACGCCGCGATTCTGGCACGGCCGGTGCCGGGCCGTCGCTAGGGCACCGGGTCCTTGCGCGCCCGCACCGGCCCGGCGCTCGGAGGCGGTTGCAGCAGGTTTCCGCGCAGGCTTCCCCGCGCGGTCCGAACGGCCACCAGCAGCCAGGTGCTCAGCAGGCCGGCGTAGGCGATCACCGCGGCGACCTTGAACGCGGGCAGGTCGGTGTGCACCGCCAGTTGGGTGGTGCCGGTGACGAAGGTGCCGACCGGGAAGGTCAGGCTCCACCAGGTCAGCGCGAACGGCATCCCGTTGCGCAGGGTGCGCACGGTCAACAGGGTGGCGAGCGCGATCCAGAGCACCGCGAACCCCCACACCGGGACCCCGAACAGCACCGCGAAGACGTTCATGCTCTGGGCGACGGCGGGGTCGACGGCCAGCCCGGCGTTGAGTCCCAGGAGCCCGGCGGCGGTGATGGACTGGCCGAGCGGACCGAGCACGATCCACAGCGTCGGCACCCGGGCGGTTCCCGACGTGCCGAACATGACCAGCCGGTTCCAGACCATCGAGATGATGATGAATGCGGCCACCAGCGACAGCCCGAACATGGCGTAGCAGCCGTAGAGCATCGTCGCGCGGCCAGCACCGGGCGCCAGATGCGGAATCAGCAGCGCTCCGGTGGCGGCCGAGACCATCGGCGGGACCACCGGCATCAGCCAGCCGCCGAACGCGGCGTCCGGCTCGACGGTGTGCTGGGTGAACATAAGGTAGGGGATGCTGACCGCGGTGAACAGCCCACCCACCGTGCCCGCCGTCCACAGCACCCAGTCCAGGTCGACGGCGAGGCGCTCCCCGATGAGGTCGCGGCCCACCAGCACCGCACCGGCGCCGACGGTGAGCAACGCCATCGGCGCCGCCCCGTAGAAGTGCGCCATCTGCGGGTTGCGGGCGTGGCTGCGGGCCACGGTCGGATGGCGCAGCCAATGCCCGCCGACGAGGATGACCAGCACGACCAGCAGGACGGCGGCCAGCACCCAGACGACCTGGGTGAAGGCCCGCAGCCCGGTGAGCTGGATGGGCAGGGTGGCGCCCGCGGTCGCGACGATCCCGGTGCCCATGACCGACGCGAACCAGTTCGGGCCGATGTGGCCCAGCTTCTCGACCCGGTTCTGTGCTGCTGTCATCAGACCTAAGACCCTACGGCTGGGTTGGGCTACCGCAGCGCCATTCCGTACAGCAGAGCATCCTGCGGTTCGGGAGCGAGATTGGGAAACAGCTGCGCCCGCGCCTGCCGCGCCTCCAGGGTGAAGCCGGCGCGCTCCAGGACGCGCATCGAGCGCGCATTGTCCGGGTGTACCGAGGCGGCGGCCCGATACAGCGCCGGGTCGGACCGCAGGTGATCGACCACCAGCTGCAGCGCCTCGCCGGCCAGACCCCGGCCCCAGTACCGCCGGCCGAGCGCGTAACCCAACTGCACCGCATACGGTGCGGTGTGGAAGTAGCCGATCTGCCCGACCAGTTCGTCGCCGTCGCGCAGCGTGATCAGCCAGGTGTGGTCGCCACCGACGTTGAACAACCCGGTGATGACGGCGCGGGTCTCCTCGACACCGCGGTGCGGCGGCCAGGCCAGGTAGCGGGTGACCTCGGGGTCCGACGTCACCACCGCGTACAGCTTCTCGGCGTCATCCAGCCGTGGCACGCGCAAGGCGATCCGCTCCCCGGCGATCACGTCATCGGCCACGGCGCGCCTTAATGCCCGCGCCGGTCTTCCTGCGTCAGGTACTCGCTGGCGAGCTTGCTGACGTGGGCGGGCAGGGCGCCCGAGGCCACGTCGGCCAACGTGGTCTCCTCGAGCACCGAACGCATGCTGGCCCGCAGGGCCCGCCAGACATCGGTCAGCGCCTCGGTGGGGCCGGTGTAGGGCAGATCGCCGAGGCCGATGTCGCGCACGCTGGCCAGCGGACCGTCGATGGACCGCAGCACATCGGCGACGCTGATCTGCGCGGCGGGGCGGGCCAGCTCGTAGCCCCCCTCACGGCCGCGATGGCTGCGCACCAGCCGGTCGTTGCGCAGATCGGACAGGATGTCGACGAGGAACTGGGCCGGGATGCCCTGCGACTTCGCCAGGTCCTCGGTGGTGACCAGGGCGCCGCTGTCCACGGCGGCCAGCTGCGTCATGGCGCGGACCGCGTACTCGGCCTTCGCTGACATCCGCATGCCGGGGATTCTGCCACTGCGACGGTGCTCGCCGGGTCCGGCGCTACCGGGTGACGGCCAGCACCGCCTCGGCGTACTCCGGTCGGCACACCACCAGATCGGGCAGCTTCGGGCTGGACTGGTTGTAGCGCAGCGGCGAGCCGTCGATGCGGGAGGTGTGCAGGCCCGCGGCCCGTGCGACGGCCACCGGGGCCGCCGAGTCCCATTCGTACTGCCCGCCGGCGTGGACGTAGACATCGGCGAAGCCCTGCACCACGGCCGCGACTTTCGCTCCCGCCGAACCCATTTCGACCAGGGTGCCGTCCAGCCGTTCGCGCACCTGCATCGCGATGTCCGGTGGCCGGGTCCGCGACACCACGATCCGGGGGTGTTGCGGCGCGGCCGGCGGTGTCGCCACGGTCGGGGTGGCCAGGGTGACCCCCTGAGCGGGCAGGGCCACCGCACCGGCGACCAGTTCGCCGTCCTGCCACAGGGCCACGTGCACGGCCCAGTCGTCGCGGCCGGGTTCGGAGAACTCACGGGTGCCGTCCAGTGGGTCGACGATCCACACCCGCCTGCTGCTCAGCCGGACCGGGTCGTCGGCGCCCTCCTCGGAGAGCACCGCATCGTCGGGGCGCTCGGCGGCGAGCGCGGCCATCAGGAAGTCGTGGGAGCGCTGGTCGCCGGCGGCCTTGCGATCGTCTACGGACGCGTCGGCGAACTCGCGGCGGACGTCGAGCAGCAGCCGTCCGGCCTCGGTGGCCAGCGTGGCCGCCAGATCGTCGTCGCTCACCGGTGCTCCTCGAGCAGTTCGATCACCTGGTCGGCCAGTTCGTCGGGGCCATGGTCGGGGGTCAGCCGCAGATCCGGGTTCTTCGGCCGCTGATAGGGGCTGTCGATGCCGGTGAAGTGCGTGATCTCGCCGGCCCGGGCCTTGGCGTAGAGCCCCTTGGGATCTCGGCGCTCGCAGTCCTCCAACGGGGTGTCGACGAAGATCTCGAAGAACTCCATTCCCTGGTCGGTATGCACCTTGCGGGCCAGCTCCCGGTGTTCCTCCAGTGGGCTGATCACCGGCACCAGCACCGTCAGGCCGGCGTCGGCCATCAGGGTGGCGATGTGCGCCAGCCGGCGCAGGTTCTCGGCCCGGTCGGCCATCGAGAAGCCGAGGTCCGCGTTGAGTCCATGCCGAAGGTTGTCACCGTCGAGAATGTATGCGGGACAACCGTGTTCGAGCAGCTTCTGTTCAACCAGCACCGCCACCGACGACTTGCCGGAACCCGACAGCCCGGTGAACCACAGGGTGCGGCCCTTGGTCAGCCGGTCGCCCGCCGTCACCAGCGACTGGTGCCGCACCGTGTTGGGAGAGGCGCTGCGCGCGGATGCCGGCGCGGTGTCGCGCACCATGCCGGCGGCCACCGTCACGTTGGTGTCCGGGTCAATCAGGATGAACGACCCGGTCGATGAGTTGCGCACGTACTCGTCGAGCAGCAGGGGCACCTGCGTGCGCAGCGTGATGCGGCCGAGTTCGTTGAGCTTCAACGCCGTTGCGCTCTTGTCGCGGTGCAGCGTGTTGACGTCGAGTCGGTAGTCCAGTCCGGTGACCCTGGCCCTGGTCGTGCGGGTGGTGTGCTTGATGACGTAGTCGCGCCCGGGTTCCAGCGCCGCCTCGTCGGCCATCCAACACACCGTTGCGTCGAACTCACTCGTGGCGGTGGGCTGATTCTGCGGGCGCGCCAGCATGTCGCCGCGGGAGATGTCGATGTCGTCGGCCAGGCTGATGGACACCGCCATCGGCGGGAAGGCCTCCTGCACCGGGCCGGTCGGCCCGTCGATCACGGTGATACGGCTGCTCTTTCCGCTCGGCAGCACCACCACCTCGTCACCGGGGCGCAGCACACCGCTGGCCACCGTGCCCGCGTAGCTGCGATGGTCGGCGTGGTCGAGGGTCTGCGGCCGGATCACGTACTGGACCGGGAAACGCACGTCGACCAGGTTCCGGTCGCCGGCGATGTAGACGTCCTCGAGGTGCGACAGCAGCGGCGGCCCGTCGTACCACGGGGCCTTGTCGGACTTGGTCACCACGTTGTCGCCGTTGAGCGCCGAGATCGGGATGGTGGTGACGTCCTGGATGTCCAGCCGGGCGGCGAACGCGTGGAACTCGTCGCGGATCCACTCGAAACGCTCGCGGTCCCAGTCGATCAGGTCCATCTTGTTGACGGCCAGCACGATG
>JAGQTW010000082.1:0-7591 GCA_020438785.1 Mycobacterium sp.
AGCAGATGCTCGTCGTCGATCCGGTAGATCTCCCGGACCTTGCCACTGGCCAGATGCCGATAGTCGCTCAAAGCGGGACGCATCGCGTCAGCCTAACGGCCGCTGAGGTGACGCGACTGTGCTGGGATCACGGGTATGAAGTCGCGATTTCTGCCCTACGCCACCACCCCCGGACGACTGCTGGCGCAGTTGGTCAGCGACCTGCTGGTGGGACTGTGGATCGCGATGTGGGTCATGGTCGGCCTCGGCGTGCACACCGCGATCGCCACCATCTCCAAGGTGGGACGTCAGGTCAAGGACAGCGCCACCGGCATCTCGGACAACCTGCATTCGGCCGGCGACAGCGTGCACGGCGTCCCGCTGGTCGGCGACACCATGTCCAAACCGCTGCGCGCCGCCAGCGAGGCCGCCCTCGACCTGGCCGGCGCCGGTCATCAACTCGACACCACGGCCTCGTGGCTGGCGGTGCTGCTGGCCATCGCCGTCGCCGCCCCACCGATCATGGCCATCGGCATGCCGTGGCTGTACCTGCGGATCCGGTTCTTCCGGCGCAAGTGGACCGTCATCGCGCTCGCGCAGACCACCGCCGGTGTGGAACTGCTGGCGCTGCGCGCGCTGGCCAACCGGCCGCTGCGCAAGCTGACCGCGGTCAGCGCGGACCCGGTGGGGGCGTGGCGGCATGACGATCCGGTGGCGGTACGCGGCCTCGCGGAGCTGGAACTGCGATCCGCGGGCGTGGCCGCGCCGCGGTACTGGCGGGCTCCCGCGGTCTAGTTCTGCAGGGATCCGGGCGGCCAGTCCACGCCGATCTCATCGCAGATCGGCGGAATGATGATCAGCGCCCCGCGGGGGCTGCAGAACGGGGTGCCCGGCGGCGGGCCAGTGGGTGCCGGCGGCGGGTTGCGGACCGGCGGCGTATCGCCGGTGTAGATGAAGCTGTCCAATGAGTTGCCCTTGAGGTCGACCATCGTCACGTTGCCCTTGCCAAACGGCACTATCCACCAGGTGTGGCAGGCACTCATGTCCCAGCGGATGTTGTCGAACGGCAGGGCCTGACCCGGACACCAGGTGTTGCCCGGCTCCGGAACGGCGTGCGCGGCAGTTGCACCGCCAAGGGCGACGCCCGCTATCGTCGCACCGGCTGCGACCACCGCGGCGTTTCGGAAAATCCGCTTCATACGCTCGTTCCCTACGTCGGGCAGCGCCGTTGTCGGCCCTGCTGCACGTCGATCGCACAGGACCGCGGCCGCTACCGATCCCAAATTGTCTATAGCGTCAATCGGGCGGTCCGGCGGATTTGTTAGCCGCCAGCCGGCAACCGAACCTTGACACCGGGCGGTGTGGCCTCCATCATAAATCAATCAAGCGATCGATTAGTTGGGTGCTGCGCGGTTGACCGGCGATTCACGCCGGGGGTCGCCGTGTCGCCCCGCTGTCCCGGCACCAGGAGGTTTCGCGTCATGACCGCAACCGCGCGTCCCGGCGAATGGGTTGACCACGCCCCCGGACTCGACGACCTGGCGGGCAGCTTCAACCTCAGGGTCTCGACGGATCGGTACCGCTCGCGGGAGTACGCCGACCGCGAGCGCGACGCGATCTGGCTGAAGACCTGGCAGGTCGCCGGGCGCGTGGACGACCTGCCCAAGGTCGGCGACTGGATGGAGTACAAGATCTACGACCAGTCCTTCCTCATCGTGCGGGGCAAGGACGAGAAGCTGCGCGGCTTCGTCAACGCGTGCCGGCACCGCGGCAACGCCATCTGCCAGGGCCGCACCGGCAACGCCAAGCGCGGCTTCCTGTGCCAGTACCACCTGTGGTCCTACGACCTCGACGGCCGGCTCAAAGGCCTGCTGCGCGAGGAGAGCTCGGGCGGCCTCGACAAGAGCGACAACTCGCTCATCGCCGTGTCGGTGGACACCTTCGGCGGCTTCATCTTCATCAACCCGGACCCCGGTGCCCAGCCGCTGGTGGAGTGGATCGGCGAGGACGCGCTGGCGATCCTGGCGCCCTACCACCTCGAACTGATGTCGACGGTGATGAACGTCAGCGAGCCGCTGGACTGCAACTGGAAGGTCGTCATGGACGCCTTCAACGAGGGCTACCACGTCAACGGGGTGCACCCGCAGCTGCTGGCGGTGCTCAACATCCAGCCGGAGACCACCCGCTACAACTTCTACGAGAACCACAGCATCGCCATGGCCCCCTTCGAGGTGGTCGGGGCCACCCCCGAAAAGCAGGTCGAGGGCACCCTCGCACTGCCCGAGACCTTCCCCGGCACGGTCGCGGTGATCCCCCGATTCACCGAACTCGTCAAGGAGTACACCGCCGAGGACGGATCCATCGACTTCCCCGAGGGAGTCACGGCGCGCACGCTGCTCCAGCAGGCGACCCGCGCACACCTGACCGACATGGGCCTGGACGTCGGCGACCTCACCGACGCCCAGATGAGCGACAACCACGGCTGGTTCCTCTTCCCGAACTTCATGATGACCATCCGGGCCGGCGAGTGCCACGTGATCCTGTCGAGACCGCACCCCGACGGTGACCCCAACCGATGCATCTGGCACGTCGCGAGCTACATGTACCTGCCGCCGGAGATGGCCGACGCGTTCAAGGTGGACCTCATCGAGGTGGACGAACCGGGCAGCTACAAGTATTTCGAAGCGCTGCAACAGGATTACGAGCAGATGCAGCGCCAGCAGTCGGGCCTGCGCAACCAGGGCCTGGACCACATGATGCTGGTGAAGGAAGAGGTCGTCGTCGCCAAGTTCCACGACACCGTGGACCGGTGGATGGCCGGAGAGGGAGCACGGTGAAACTCGAGGACCGCATCGAACTGCACACCCGAATGGCCAACGCCTACGGTGACGCCTACCTGCGCCAGGGCGTGCAGGACGGCGAGAAGTTCGTCGACGTCTGGAAGTTCCATCCCGAGTGCATGTACGCCTCGCCGTACTTCACCGGGGATCAGGCGTTCAAACTCAGCGAGTTCCCCGAGGAGTCGGCCCGCGCCTCCACCATGGAGGCCAAGGTCTACTCGTTGCGCTTTCCCGATTGGAAGCCGGTGGACTTCAGGTACTGGCCGGCCGACAACGGCTTCGTGATGAAGACCCGGTGGCAGGGCACCAACTCCGACACCGGGGCCGTAATGGGTTTCTACTCCTACAGTTTCGTCGACACCGACGACGACGGCCAGGTCACCCGCTGGGAGACCCATGTCAACAGCGAGTACAGCGACTTCCTGGACGTGGCGATCGGGGTGCACGGACCGTTCCACGGCACCCACGAGTACACCGACGCCCTGGAGCGGCGGCTGGCCGAAGAGGGCGTGACGGTCTGATGGAGCTGCGCAACCTCGACGACGTCATCGGCGACTACACCGGCCTGTCGCGCAAGATCCTGGACTACAGCGCGCTGATGAAGCGGATGGTGGACGAGGCCAAGCAGCCGGGTTTCAGCGCCGAGAGTTGGGGTCCCCTGGCCGATCTGATCGACACCGAGAACTTCGTGCGGGTCGGCAACTTCAAGGAGGTGATGAACTGGCAGGAGTACGTCGCGTTCCTGACCGGCTGGGCCAGTTCGTCGGAGTGGGACTGCTCGTTCAAGCGCGTCACCGAGTCGGGCAACACCGTATTCCTCGAGCTCGAAGAGCGAAGCAGGATCGGTGATTTCAGCAACTCGGTGAACTCGGCATCGATCTACGAGTTCGACGACGGCGGCAAGATCACCCGGATCGACGTCTTCCTGCAGATGGCCCTGCCCGACCCGGAGATGCTGGCGAGTTACTCCGACGTCGAGATCTCCGACTAGGCCGGACCGAAAAGCCGGCCGCGCAGAAGCTGTTTCAGGGCGGCCACCGTGGCGTGGTACTCCGCGGCGGGCGGAGTGCCGGCCGCGTACTCGTTAAGGCCGCGGAAGATCAGGAAGATCGCGCCGGCCGCGCTGTCGACGTCGACGCCGGGCGCCAGTGCGTTCTCGCGGGCGCCCTGTTCGAGAATGTCGCGGATCAGGCTGTGCAGCGCCATGAATCGCACATCGCTGTTCTCGGCCAGCTGCAGATCTCGCGGGCTCTCGGCGCGGATGGCCCGGTCGAAGGCCACCGCAAGCGGATAGTCCCGCATCACCCGCACGCTCTCGTCGAGGACGGCCATCAATTTGTCGATGGTCGAGACGTTGCGCTCCGCGGCCTGCGCGAGCCGGGGCACCGCGATCGTCGCGACCTCGTCGAAGGTGGCCCTGACCAGTTCGGCCTTGTTCGGGAAGTAGTGATACAGACTGCCGCTGGTCATCTGTGCCGCGCGGGCGATCTCGCGGATGGTGGCCCGCGAGTACCCGACGTCGGCGACACAGCGCATGGTCGCGTCGAGGATGCGCTTCCTCGTCTCTTCACTGTTGGCGCCGACCGGTCGGCCCAACAGTGACGAGCCGGCCGATGACCTGCCTTCGGAATTCCCCATGGCTTCCCGCAGTTTCTCACAGCCGCAGGCGCCCGCGCGGGACAAACCCTGAAATCAATCAAACGATCGATTCTGTTAGAGTTCGCAGCGTGTCAGACCTCATCGGCAGCGTCGCAGTGGTCACCGGCGCGGCGCGCGGGCAGGGCCGAACCCACGCGGTGGCGCTGGCCGCCGAGGGCGCCGACATCATCGCGATCGACCGCTGCGCCGACCTCGACTCCATCCCCTATCCCCTGGCGACCAAGGCCGATCTCGACGAAACCGTCGCGGCCATCGAGGCGCTCGGTCGCCGGGTGGTTCCGGTCGTCGCCGATGTCCGCGACCTCGGGCAGCTCACGTCGGCCGTGCAGACCGGTATCGACCAGCTCGGCGAGGTCGACATCGTCATCGCCAACGCCGGCGTCGTCGCGATCGGTATCAGCGACCCGCTCGACGAGCAGGTGTACCGCGACATCGTCGACACCAACCTCAACGGCGTCTGGCACACCATCGCCGCCACGGTGCCGTCGATGATCCGCAAGGGTGCGGGCGGTTCGATCGTCCTCACCAGCTCCGCGCAGGGCCTGATCGGCCGCGGCGGCGACGGCAGCGCGGCGATGTTCGCCTATGCCGCGGCCAAACACGGTGTGGTCGGGCTGATGCGCTCAGCGGCAAACGCCTACGCGCAGCACAATATTCGGGTCAACTCAGTCCACCCGACCGGGGTGGCGACGCCGATGATCATGAACGAGTTCACCATCACCAGGATCAAGGAGAACCCCAAGGGTTCGGCGCTGTCGGCCAACCTGCTGCCCGTGCCGTATGTGGAGTCCGAAGACGTCACGAATGCCGTGCTGTGGCTCGTGAGTTCGAAGGCGCGCCACGTCACCGGCGTGACCCTGCCGGTCGACGCCGGCCACACGGTGATGTGACGACATGGCGACCGTCCTGAGGGCACCCGACCGCTTGACCGCGGCCCAGAAGCGGACCATCGTGACCCTGTATCTGGCCGGCCCGTTCGACGATGCCGACACCTGGCGCGACGAGGTGATCGGCGCGTACGACGATCTCGACATCACCGTCATCGACCCCCGCAACGAGCGCTGGCCGCAACTGGAGATGGGTTCACCGGGACGGCGGGGCGCCTTCGAGTGGCAATGTGCCGCGGCTTTCGACGCCGACGTCGTGATCGTATGGGTGCCCGCGGGTCGACACGCACCGACGGCCTTGATGATCCTGGGATCCCTTGGTGCCAAGCGGAACAACCCCAAGCGGGGCAGCTCGGTGGTCGTCGGGGGCGGCGGATACGACGGACTGGTGCAGCTCTTCGCCCAGAACCAGCGGCTGTTCCCGGCCGGGGATGACCTCGGCGAGGTCATTCGCATCGCCCGCATCCAGCTCGAGCAGGCGCTGGCGGCGAGGGCCGCCGGGTGAGCGGGGGCTGGCGGGCCGCGGCCGCCGCGATCTGGCGGCGGATGACGGCCCGCGGTCCGTGCGGGCGCCGGTTCTGCCGCAACGGGTGCGGCCGAGGGGGCTGCGACCGGGTCAGGCCGCCCGCCGGCTGACGGCTCAGGCGAACTCGACGTACAGATGTCTGATGCCGGTGTGCCGGTTGCTGCGCGCCCACTCCACCGGTTTCACGACGTCGATCCCGGCGAACCGGGTCAGCAGTTCCTCGTAGAGCACACGCAACTCGAGCCGGGCCAGGTTCGCCCCCAGGCAGTAGTGCACCCCCTGGCCGAAGCCCAAGTGCGGGTTGGGTTTCCGCGCGACGTCGAATCGGTCGGCGCGGTCGAACACCGCGGCGTCGCGGTTGGCCGAACCCTCCCACACCAGCACCTTTTCCCCGGCCCGGATCGCGCAGCCACCGAGTTCGGTGTCCCGAGTGGCGGTGCGGCGCTTCGACGGTGACGGGGAGGTCCACCGGATCATCTCCTCGATCGCCGTGGGCAGCAGTTCGGGATCGTTCTGCAGCCGCCGATACTGATCCGGGTTCTCGGCGAGCGCCAACAGTCCGCCCGCGACCCCGTTGCGCGTGGTCTCGGCGCCCGCGCTGAACAACAGGCTGAAGAACATGTACAACTCGATGTCGGACAGCGACGGGCACTCGGCGTCCTCGACGGTGGCGTTGGCGACCACCGAGAGCATGTCGTCACCGGGCTGCGCCCTTTTCGCGGCGATCAGCTCGGTGCCGTAGGCGAACATTCGCGACCCGGCCTCCTCGACGGACTCGGCCTTTTCAAACGACTGCGTGCCCACCTCACCCTTGCGGGACTCGCCGAAGTCGAAGGTCGGCTCGATCGCGTGAAACAGCCAATGCCGCTCCTTCTCAGGCACTCCCAGCAGGATGCAGATCATCTGCATCGGCAGCTCGGCCGCGATGTCGACCAGGAAGTCGAACGCCATGCCGGGCCGCACCGCGTCCAGCAGAGCCCGTGCCCGCCGGCGCAGGTCGTCCTCGACCCGGCGGATCATCCGCGGGGTCAGACCGGAGCTGACGAGCCGCCGAATGTGGGTGTGCCGGGGGTCGTCCATCATGTTGAGCACCTGACCCGCGATCGGCAGGTCCTGCAGCAGGGTGCCGCCGTAGGGCCGGTCACCGCCGGTCACCGACGAATAGGTGTCCGCATCGCGAAGCACGGCAAGGGTTTCCGGGTGGGTGGCCACCGACCAGAAACCCTCGCCGTCGGGGGTGTTCTCGGTCGGCTCGTGCCAGTAGACCGGCGCATCCCGGCGATGAATCTCGAAGAGGTGGTGCGGGAAACCGTCGGCGAAGTTGTCCAGGTCGGTGAAGTCGATGTCCTTGAGCGACATGGACTTCAGAGGATCGCGCCGGGCGTGTACTTGGCGGCGTCCGGATAGGCGCTCACCAACTCGTTCACCGCGGCGACGACCTCGTCCACCTGGTCGCCGGCCGAACCGATGAACGCCGCCTTGTCGGCCAGCGCCTCGTCGAGCGCCGCCCGGTCCAGCGGAAGCCGCGGATCGGCGGCGAGGCGATCCAGCAGGTCCGGTTCGGCGCCCCGCTCCCGCATCGCCAGCGCGACCGCCACGGCGTGCTCCTTGATCACCTCGTGGGCGGCCTCGCGACCCATGCCGGCCCGCACCGCGGCGATGAGCACCTTGGTGGTGGCCAGGAACGGCAGATAGCGGTC
>JAGQTW010000082.1:7759-8004 GCA_020438785.1 Mycobacterium sp.
TCGTTCCATTGCGCCCCGGCCAGTTCGGCGGCCATCGCGGCGTAGCCGCGCAGCACCACCTGCAGGCCGTTGACCCGTTCGCAGCTGCGGGTGTTCATCTTGTGCGGCATCGCCGACGAACCGACCTGTCCCGGCGCGAAGCCCTCGGTGACCAACTCGTGCCCGGCCATCAACCGGACCGTGTGCGCGAAGGACGACGGGCCCGCGCCCAACTGCACCAGGGCCGAGACCACGTCGTGGTCCAG
>JAGQTW010000504.1 GCA_020438785.1 Mycobacterium sp.
CCACACCGGTGGCGGCCGAACCCCGCACCACACACATCCCCCGCCCGGTCGTCGAGGATGCTCCGACCGGCCTGATCAATCGCGCCAGGCCGGTGTCGGTTCCGGGCCGGTCCGTCCCCGTCGACCTGTCGACGGGCCGCACCGCGATGGCGGCCAGTGCGGTCAGCATCGTCAGCGGCTGGGCCACCGCGGTGGTGGCGACCGATCTGATCACCGGGTGGTGGAGCACCGATCGGCTGTTCTGCGTCGCGGTCGGCTTCCTGGGCCTGCTGTTCGCGGTGACGACGGTGGCGGGCGTGATCCTGCTGCTGTTACGCCGCTCGGTGGGCCGCTACCTGATCGCCTTCGGCGCGGTGATAGCCCTGCTGACCTTCGGCAGCGTGTTCCTCGCCGGGGCACGAATCCCGTTGGCGGTCTACTTCATTCCCCTGCTGCCGGTCGCCAGTCTGGTGCTGGCGCTGCATTCGGAGACCCGGCGCTGGTGCCGCTTGCGGTGACGGCGCGGGTGTTGTCCCACCAGACGCCGACCAGCATGACCGCGCCGGCCCAGGCCGCGCCGAGGAGCCAGCCGGCCACGACATCGCTCACGTAGTGCACGCCCAGGTACACCCGCGAGAAGCCCACCGCACCGGTGACCCCCACCGCGACGCTCCACACGGCGACCCGGCCCGTCCACGAGGTGACCAGCCACCGGGACAGCATCCACGCGCACAGCAGGCCGACCGCGGCCGTGCCGGTCGCATGGCCGGACGGAAACGAGTAACCGTCCTCGGAGACGATCGCGTACGGCAGCGCGGGCCTGCTGCGGCCCACCACCAGCTTGGCGGTGAGGATCAGCAGCCCGATCCCGGCCGTCCCGATCAGGCCCAGCACCGCGGGCAGCCACTTGCCGGACCGCCAGGTCACCGCGACGCTGACCAGCACCGCGACCGTCACCTCGGCAGCCGTATTGCCAAGCAGTGAAACGCCTTTCAGCGCCGCCGTGAGCCAGGGGTCACGGTGCGCCGCCAACCACGTCGTGGTGGGCCCGTCCACGGCGTTGATCCCATCACCGACGAGAACGTCCTCGAGCACCTCGGCCAGGGCGGCCGCCAGTGCGGCGACGACGACGAAACCAGCCAACAGGGCCGCCGCCGCCGTGACCGTCAGCGAGAAACGTCGGGCCAGCATCCGGGCGGGCGCGCCGAGGTGGCGCGCCACCGCCCCATTGCGGATGCGCTCCCACGCGCCGGCCAGCAGCCGCGGGCTGTGCGCCAGCCACACCGCGACCGCCACGAACGCCGCCAGCAACAGCAGAACCAGGACACTGACCGGGCCGAAACCGCTTGCGCCGGGCGGCTGAGCCACCAGCACGGCTACAGCTTGGTCAGCGGCGCGTGGTTGTGCATGAGCTTGACCCGGCCCGCGCTGCCGAAGTCGATCAGCGACATCGCCGACTCCCCCATCCCGGAAACCTCTTCGACCCGGCCCAGGCCGTACTTGTCATGGGTGACCCGATCCCCGGCCTCCAGCACCAGCAGCGGTCGCTTGCCCGCCCCGCCGCTGCGGGTCGGCGACGGGCGCGGCGTACCGAACATGCCACCACCACCGGTCGAGAACCGGCCGGGAGCGCTGAACGACGGCGTGGGATCGGTACGCCGCCAATCGATCAGCTCTTCGGGGATCTCGCGCAGGAACCGCGATTCAGGGTTCAGCATGGGCTGACCCCACGATGACCGGACCTTGGCGCGGCTGAGATACAGCCGCTGCCGGGCGCGGGTGATGCCGACGTAGGCCAGCCTGCGCTCCTCGGACAGCTCGGTGGGGTCGCCCAGCGCCCGCATGTGCGGGAACATGCCGTCCTCCCAACCCGTGACGAAGACGACGGGGAACTCCAGGCCCTTGGCGGTGTGCAGGGTCATCAGGGTCACCACGCCGGAGCCGTGCTCGGGCAACTCGTCGGAGTCGGCGACCAGCGACACCCGCTCCAGGAACTCGGCCAGGATGCCGGTCGGCGGCACGTCCTCGTCGTCGTCCTCGGTGTCGGTATCCGATTCCAGTGCGGCCGCGTTGGCCCGGTCGGTGCTGAATTCGTGTGCGACGCTGACCAATTCGTTCAGGTTGTCGAGTCGGGCCAGATCCTGCGGGTCGCTGGAAGACTCCAGCTCGGTGCGATATCCGGTGCGGTCGAGCACCGCCTCGACCAGGTCGCCGAGTTCGTCATCGAGCCGGCCGCGAAGGTCGTCGAGCAGGTTGACGAAACTCGCGATCGCCTTCTCCGAGCGGGTGTTCAACATCGGAACCTTGCCCTCGGCGGCCGCGCTCAGCGCATCGGCGAAGGTGCTGCCGGTGTTCTCGGCGTAGACCGCGACGCACGCCTCGGCGCGGTCACCGATGCCACGCCGCGGAGTGTTCAGGATGCGTCGTAGGCTGACCGCGTCGCCGGGATTGTCAAGCACCCGCAGATAGGCGACGATGTCGCGAATCTCCTTGCGTTCGTAGAACCGAACGCCGCCGACGACCTTGTACGGGATGCCGGCCCGGATGAAGACCTCCTCCAGGGAGCGCGACGAGTTGTTGGTCCGGTAGAACACCGCGACGTCGTTGTAGCTGATCTCGCCACGGTCGGCCAGCGCGTCGATCTCCCCGGCGACGAACCGGGCCTCGTCGTGTTCGTTGTCGGCGACGTAGCCGACGATCAACTCCCCGTCGCCGGCGTCGGTCCACAGCCGTTTCTCCCGCCGGCCGCTGTTGCGGGAGATCACCGAGTTGGCCGCGGACAGGATGTTCTGGGTGGACCGGTAGTTCTGCTCGAGCAGGATCGTGGTCGCGTTGGGGTAGTCGCGCTCGAAATCCTCGATGTTGCGGATCGTCGCGC
>JAGQTW010000083.1 GCA_020438785.1 Mycobacterium sp.
GCCTGCGCTACTCGACGGTCACCGGAGTGGCCCGCGACGACCTGGCCGACGGTGGCGCCTGGCTCTACGCCGAGACGGTCCGCGCCATCAAGGAACTGAACCCGGCCACCGGAGTGGAGCTTCTGATCCCGGACTTCAACGGCGACCCGGAGCTGCTGCGCCAGGTGTTCGAGGCGCGTCCGGAAGTGTTGGCGCACAACGTCGAAACCGTGCCGCGGATCTTCAAGCGGATCCGGCCGGCGTTCCGCTACCAGCGCAGCCTCGACGTGTTGACCGCCGCCCGCGAGTTCGGTCTGGTCACCAAGAGCAACCTGATCCTCGGCATGGGCGAGACCATCGACGAGGTTCGCACCGCGCTGGTCGACCTGCGCGATGCCGGCTGCGACATCATCACCATCACCCAATACCTGCGGCCGTCCCTGCGCCATCACCCCGTCGAACGGTGGGTGCACCCCGACGAGTTCGTCGCGCTCGCCCAGTACGCCGAGGGTCTGGGGTTCGCCGGGGTCCTCGCCGGACCGCTGGTGCGGTCGTCTTACCGGGCCGGGCGGCTCTACGAGCAGGCGGCCCGAGCCCACAAGCTCGGCTCGGCGGCTCCCACCACGGGCTGATTCCCGGCTTCCGTATCCTCTGTAGTTATGGCAAAACCCCAGAAGGCCGCCGCCACCAAGGCCGCGAAGGCCGAGGCGAAGGCCGCCCGCAAGGCCGCCTCCAAGCAGCGCCGCAGTCAGCTGTGGCAGGCCTTCCAGATGCAGCGCAAGGAAGACAAGCGGCTGCTGCCCTACATGATCGGCGCGTTCGTGCTGATCGTGGCGCTCGCCGTGGCCGGCGGGCTGGCGATCGGCGGGTTCACCGGCTACCTGCTGATCCCGCTGGGCGTGGTGCTCGGCGGTCTGGTGGCGTTCATCATCTTCGGCCGGCGCGCGCAGAAGTCGGTGTACAGCAAGGCCGAGGGGCAGACCGGCGCGGCGGCCTGGGCGCTGGACAACATGCGCGGCAAGTGGCGGGTGACGCAGGGCGTGGCGGCCACCGGCCACTTCGACGCGGTGCACCGGGTGATCGGCCGCCCCGGGGTGATCTTCGTTGCGGAGGGCGCGCCGTCGCGGGTAAAGCCGCTGCTGGCCCAGGAGAAGAAGCGCACCGCCCGGCTGGTCGGTGACGTGCCGATCTACGACGTGATCGTGGGCAACGGCGAGGGTGAGGTGCCGCTGGCAAAGCTGGAGCGCCACCTGACCAAGCTGCCGGCCAACATCACCGTCAAGCAGATGGACACCCTCGAGTCCAAGCTGACCGCGCTCGGCAGCCGGGTGGGCCCGGCCGCGATGCCGAAGGGCCCACTTCCTGCGCAGGCCAAGATGAAGGGTGTGCAGCGCAGCGTGCGCCGCCGCTGATTTTCTCCCCGTTCATTGAGAACTCACGCACACGAAGTGCGAGTACGCCTGTGCGTGAGTTCTGGATCAACGCGGCCAGACCCGCTCGACACGGCGCACGATGTCGGCCGCACGATCGCCGGCCACCACCCTGATCCGGCGCCAACCGAGGCTCTCGAGGTACTCCGACCGCACCACGTCGCCCCGGTACTGCGAAGTGTTGACGCGATGCTGCTCGCCGTCGTATTCGACCGCGACCATGAAGTCGGTCCAGCCCATGTCGAGGAAATAGCGCGGATAGCCGTCCGGCGCGAGAACCGGTATCTGCGTCTGCGGCCGCGGAAAGCCCGCATCGACGAGTGCCAGTCGGAGCCAGGTCTCCTTCGGTGACTGCGCTCCCTCGTCGACGAGGTCGAGCACCCTTGATACCCGGCGCAGGTTACGCACATGCGGATGGCGTCCGGCGAGCGCCAGCACGTCGGCGCCTTTGAAGCGGGTCGCCCGGGCCAGCGCGTCGAGACGCTCGACCGCGCGATTGACGGGGCCGCGCCGGGCGAGGTCGAACGCCGTGCGTTCGATGGTCGTCACCGCGATCTCGTTCAGCCGGAGCACCTCGTCGTCGAGCAGTGTCTCGTCACGCGCAACCAGACCGGCGGGTGCCTTGTTGTTCGGGTGGTTCAGCTCGATCGCCGCGTCGTCGGCCACCCACCGCGCGCCGTGCAGGGCCGCGGCGGCCGAGCCGCAGACCACGCCCCGCCGCCGTGACCACAGCCAGGCCGCGGTCGTCCGGTCGCTCAGCGTCAGCGAACCGGACCTGGCGGCGTACACGCCGGGGACCACCCGGCGATATGAGACGCGCAGGTCGTACCGGGTGACCGTGCCCGCCGCCAGGGCCTCGCTGCCCAGGAACACTCGCACGTTCGTGACGGTGTCAGATTCGCCCGAATCGCGCCGTCAGCGATGCACACCCCCGTTGAGTCAGAACTCACGCACACAAAGTGCGACTTGGATTCAAGCGGTGGCTGCAACGAATGTGGACGGGTCTGAAAGTAGTCGGTCGAGTTCTTCGGCGGGGGTTCGCCAGTTGTGGCGTTTGCGGGGTCGGGCGTTGAGTTCGGCGGCGACCTGGTCGAGCCAGCCTGGGCCGTAGAACGACAGGTCGGTTCCCTTGGGGAAGTACTGACGCAGCAGGCCGTTGGTGTTCTCGTTGGTGCCACGCTGCCAGGGGCTGTGTGGGTCGCAGAAGTAGATCGGCAAGCCGGTCGCTTCGGTGATCGCGGTGTGCAAGGCCATCTCGCTGCCCTGGTCCCAGGTCAGCGAGCGGCGCAGGATTTCGGGGATGTCGGGGACCTTGGCGCTTATCGCATTAGCCAGCGTGGCCGCGGTGTGATCGCCGGGCAAGTGCAACAGCACGACGAAGCCGGTGGTGCGTTCCACCAGGGTGCCGATCGCCGAGGCTGAGGCGGTGCTGCCCAGGATCAGATCGCCTTCCCAATGCCCGGGGATGGCGCGGTCCTTGGCCTCAGCGGGGCGCTTACTGATATTGATCATGTCTTTGAGTTTGCCTTGACCATTTCCCTTGCGGCCCTGCGCTTTCCGTTGTGTACGGCCGGTACGCAGCGCGGCCTTGACCAACTTCGCCAGCTCGCCGCGGGGCTGGACGTAGACGGCCTGGTAGATCGTCTCGTGTGACACCCACATCTCCGGATCGTCGGGGAAATCCTGGCGCAGCCGGCCCGCGATCTGCTCGGGGCTGTGCCGCTGCTCCAAGCGTGCCACCACCTCGGCCAACAACGCAGGGTTGTCCTGCAGCTTGCGGGGTTTGGACCTTTCACGGTTGGCATCGGTCACATCCTGACCGACCCGGGCCCGATACCCCGATGCCGTCATGCCCTTGGCAATTTCGCGGCCGACGGTGTGGCGGTGGCGTCGCAGTACTTCAGCGGCCCGACCAGGCGAGCAGCCGGCCTCAAGCAGCTCTTCGAGGCGGTAGCGCTCGGTGAACGTCAACGGCGCTCGCGCTCGACGCTCTACGACGGCCGATTCCTCGGCAGGGGCCGGTGTTCTGGGCACATACCCAGCCTGTTTCACCCACTTCGCCCCAGTGCCGTCCGGCACGCCGGCGATCACCGCGGCTTCTGTCGTGGACGCTCCGGCTCCCATAGCCGACCAGAACGCCTCCCGAGCCTCCGCCGAATACCGCAGACCTCGATGTTTGAAGCTAACCGGCACTCCCGCGGCCTTGGCCCACCTGGCACCCGTCGGGCGGGAAACCCCGGCCACCGTGGCCGCTGCCGACTGCGACAACCCCGACCTCAAAGCCTCCAGAAAATCCTCACGGGCCGACGCCGGAACATCTTTGCTGCCGTGCTTGCGAAACCCCATTGAGCAACACCCCTAAACCGATCAGGTGTCGCAGCCACCGCTTGAGTCTGGGCGAGTAAGCCGGTGCGTGAGTTCTGACTCAACGCCGGACGACGGCGGTGCCGGTGGCCCGGTCCTGCAGGCCGCGCCCGTCGGCGTCGGTGAACAACGGCGGGATCACCAGGGCGATCAGCAGGCCCCGGCCGATCGCTCGGCCGGTGCCGACGTGCAGCCGGTTGTCGACGGGCACCACCATCAGGCCCAGCGCGTATTGCCCGGGGGTGAAGCCGAACAGCCGCACCGACACCACGCCCAGGACGAACCAGATCACCAGGATCGCCGTCGAGAGCCAGGCCATGCTGATCAGCCCCAGACTCAGCCCGAGCGCGGCCAATCCGTAGCTGATCAGCCAGTCGATGATCAGCGCACCGAAGCGGCGGCCCATCCGAGCCAGCGACCGCGACCCGGTCTCGGGCAGGCCCAGCCGCTCGCCGGGGTACCCGGTGTCGCCGCCGGGCCGCACCGGTTCCGGTCCGCTCAGCCAGGACCCGATCTCACGCGCCATGGCCCCAAGGATAGGTGGGTCCGGTTGCAGGCCCGCGACCGCAGATGCGTAACGTCGGCGCAACATGAGCTTGACGGGCAGGCAACATCGGCTCCCTACCGTCAGCCGCGGGTTAAGAAACCTCTGTGCCTGCACCGAAGGAGTTAGTAAGTGGCAGAAAAGAACGCTGGCGACATCATCAAGCTGATCAAGGACGAGAAGGTCGAGTACGTCGACATCCGGTTCTGCGATCTGCCCGGCGTCGTCCAGCACTTCTCGATTCCGGCCTCGGCGTTCGACGAGAGCGTGTTCGAGGACGGCCTCGCGTTCGACGGTTCGTCGGTTCGCGGCTTCCAGTCGATCCACGAGTCCGACATGATGCTGTTGCCGGATCCCGAGACCGCCCGCATCGACCCGTTCCGGGCGGCCAAGACCCTGAACCTGAACTTCTTCGTGCACGACCCGTTCACCCGTGAGGCCTACTCGCGCGACCCCCGCAACGTGGCCCGCAAGGCGGAGAACTACCTGGCCAGCACCGGCATCGCCGACACCGCCTACTTCGGCGCCGAGGCGGAGTTCTACATCTTCGACTCGGTCAGCTTCGACTCGAAGATGAACGGCACCTTCTACGAGGTCGACTCGGAGTCGGGCTGGTGGAACTCCGGCGAGCCGTTCGAGGCCGACGGCAGTGCCAACCGCGGCTACAAGGTGCGCCCGAAGGGCGGCTACTTCCCGGTGGCGCCGTACGACCACTACGTCGACCTGCGCGACGAGATGTGCACCAACCTCCAGAACGCCGGCTTCACCCTGGAGCGCGGCCACCACGAGGTGGGCACCGCCGGGCAGGCCGAGATCAACTACAAGTTCAACACGCTGCTGGCCGCCGCCGACGATCTCGTGCTGTTCAAGTACATCATCAAGAACACCGCGTGGGCCGCCGGCAAGACCGTCACGTTCATGCCCAAGCCGCTGTTCGGTGACAACGGGTCCGGCATGCACTGCCACCAGTCGCTGTGGAAGGACGGCAAGCCGCTGTTCCACGACGAGGCGGGTTACGCGGGCCTGTCCGACACCGCGCGGCACTACATCGGCGGCATCCTGCACCACGCACCGTCGCTGCTGGCGTTCACCAACCCCACGGTGAACTCCTACAAGCGGCTGGTGCCCGGCTACGAGGCCCCGATCAACCTGGTCTACAGCCAGCGCAACCGGTCGGCCTGCGTGCGCATCCCGATCACCGGCAACAACCCGAAGGCCAAGCGGCTGGAGTTCCGTTGCCCGGACAGCTCGGGCAACCCGTACCTGGCGTTCGCGGCCATGCTGATGGCCGGCATCGACGGGATCAAGAAGAAGATCGAGCCGGCCGCCCCGGTCGACAAGGATCTCTACGAGCTGCCGCCGGAGGAGGCCGCCAACATCCCGCAGGCGCCGACCTCGCTGGCCTCGGTGATCGACCGCCTCGAGGCCGATCACGACTATCTGACCGAGGGTGGCGTGTTCACGCCGGACCTGATCGAGACCTGGATCGCCTACAAGCGGGAGAACGAGATCCTGCCGGTACAGATCCGGCCGCACCCGTACGAGTTCTCGCTCTACTACGACGTGTAAACCCACGCCGCAATAGGCCGGCCGAGCCCATCCGCTCCGCGATCCCCTCCGAAGTCGCGCAGCGGGTGGGCTCGTCCCGTAGGACTATCCGCACCGTGGTCCGAACAGTATCGTCGGCGCATGACCCAGAGACTGGACGCTCGCCTCGACACCTACCACTCTCCCGTGCTCGGCCTGTTCCGGATCGTCATCGGCCTGCTGTTCGCCGTCCACGGCACCACCAAGCTGTTCGGGTGGCCCGCCGCCCAGGGCGGCAGGCCACCCGTCGGCCAATGGCCGTACTGGTGGGCCGGTGTCATCGAACTCGCCGTCGGCGTGCTGGTGCTGCTGGGGCTGTTCACCCGGATCGCAGCCCTGATCGGCTCGGGTGCAATGGCGTTCGCCTACTTCACCGAGCACCAGCCGAAGGCGTTGTGGCCCATCGAGAACGGCGGCGAGCTGGCCGTGCTGTACTGCTTCTCGCTGTTCCTCATCGCCTTCGCGGGCCCGGGCGCGTTCGCCATCGGCGGCCGCGCCCGGCGCTGAGCCGGCTCAGACGCACTCGAGCAGCGCGTCGCCCATGTCCCCCAGCGCGCCGACCGTGCCGTAGGCCCGCACCCGGCCGTCGTGATCGGTTGTGGCGCAGACGATCCCGCACCTGCCGGCATCGACCCGCTGGGCGATGACGGGTGAGCGCTCGAGCAGCGACATCCCGACCGAGACCACGTGCGCGGAGCTGACCTCGTCGGCGCTACCGGCCGCCGAACCCAGTCGGACGATCGAGGACAGGGCCTGCTCGACGGCGAGGCGGCTGGCCCCGTCGGGCAGTTCGGCGTTCTGCCAGGCCCGCATCGCCGCGCGCATGGCGCCGCAGTTGTGATGGCCGAGCACCACGATCAGCGGCACGTCGAGGGCGTCGACGGCGTGCTCCAGGGTGCCGAGCACCCCGGTATCGACGACGTGCCCCCAGGTACTCACGTCGATCAGTGATCCCCAGCTCTGGCCGAACACCACCTCGCTGGCGACGTCGGTGTCCGCGCAGCGGAACACCGCGGCCACCGGGGCGCCCTGGTGCAAAGTCTGCTGGCGGCCCTGAGTGGGTACGAAGAACAGTTCATTGCCTGCCCGCAGTCGCTGCCAGGCGCTCATCGGATCGGACATATCGGTGAACCTTTCTCTTTGTTAGGCGAAGTAGTCGGGACGGCTGACGTAGGTTTCGCTGACGAACATCACGCCCGGTGAGGCGTCGAGCAGTGGCCGCAGGCCGGCCAGCAGGGCCTCGACCTTGTCTTCGGGCACCACCGTGATCAGCAGCTCGAGGGTGGCCTGCTGGTTGAACAGCAGGCGGCCCTGGTGGTAGCCGTGGTGGCCGAGCCCGGAGACGCCGGACAGGCTGGTGAAGCCCGTCGCGCCCACGCTCTTGATCAGATCGCGGACCGCCGGCGCATCACTGCCGGCGACCACGACCTCGATCTTCATCATCTTGGTCAGTGTCGGTGCTGTCATCGAACCATTTCCTCCTTGTCGAGAATTCCTGTGCTGCAGTCGGTTTCATTCCAGGACCGCCAGCCGGCCGGCGTCCATCGCTGCCATTCCTGCCCCGCGCCTTCCCGGGCGGCCACGCTCACCCAGCCGTTGCCGAAGAGCCGCTGCAGGATCGGGTTGCGGTCGACCACCATGTCGATCCGCGCGAGCGGGGCCTGGATGACCGCGAGCAGCCGCATCGGTTCGTGCACCAGACGCCCGCCGGTCGCCACCGACTGCCAGGGCAGGCCAAGGCGCAGGTCGCCCTCGTGGCCGGCGATCACACCAGCGGTGCCGACCACGTTGTGGATGGTCTTGGTGCCGGCGCCGAACACCTCCGGCGCCACCGTGGAGAAGTAGTACTGGCAGTTGATCCACTGCGCGACCACCAGCGGCGCGGTGAGGATGGTCTCCAGCGCGCTGCCGTCCGGGTCGACCTCGGCCTCGTAGGAGTGCAGGA
>JAGQTW010000505.1:0-1035 GCA_020438785.1 Mycobacterium sp.
ATCGCCGAGGTGGACAGCTTCCTGCTGGCCTACCAGCGCTACGGCGCGGCACCGCTCGATCAGGACGGCCGCGACGCCTACGTCGAGGACACCGCCCACACCGCCGTGGCCCTGGGTGTGCCGGACCCGCCGCGCACCGAGGCCGAACTCGCCGAGCGGATCGCGTCCTACCGCGGCGAGTTGCGTGGCACCGAGGCGGCCCGGGAGGCCGCCCGCTTCCTGCTGCTCACCCCGCCGCTGCCGGTGCTGGCCCGGGTGCCGTACGGCGTGCTGGCCGCCACCTCGGTGTCGATGCTGCCCGCATGGGCCCGGATGCCGTTGCGGCTGCCCTATCTGCCGCCGGTGGAGAGCACCGCGATCCGGCTCGCGGGGCGAGTGCTGGTCGGAGCGATCCGCTGGGCGCTGTCGGCCAATGCGGTCGAAGACGTTGCGGCAGAGGAGGCTTCGCTCGCCGAGGCCGAGTAGGCCTACGGCTCAGGCGTCTTCGAGCAGGTCGGGGGTGACTGCCGACTCGGTGTCGGGCAGCCCCTCCTGCTTGGCCTTGCGGTCGGCCATCGACAGCAGGCGCCGAATCCGGCCCGCCACAGCGTCTTTCGTCATGGCCGGATCGGCCAACCGGCCCAGTTCCTCCAGCGAAGCCTGCCGGTGCTCGACGCGCAGCCGCCCGGCGGCGGCCAGATGCTCGGGCACCGAGTCGCCGAGGATCTCCAGCGCACGTTCCACCCGGGCCGCCGCGGCGACCGCGGCGCGGGCCGAGCGGCGCAGGTTCGCGTCGTCGAAATTCGCCAGCCGGTTCGCGGTGGCCCGCACCTCGCGGCGCATCCGGCGTTCCTCCCAGGTCAGCCGGGTGTCCTGGGCGCCCATCCGGGTCAGCAGCGCGCCGATGGCGTCACCGTCGCGCACCACCACCCGGTCGGTGCCGCGCACCTCTCGGGCCTTGGCGCTCACCCCGAGCCGGCGGGCGGCCCCCACCAGGGCGAGCGCGGCCTCCGGACCCGGGCAGCTGACCTCCAGGGCCGAGGAGCGTCCGGGCTC
>JAGQTW010000505.1:1142-2333 GCA_020438785.1 Mycobacterium sp.
CCGGTCTGACGCGCGAGCGCCTCGCCGTCCTTGGCGACCCTGACGAGATAGCGGGTGCTCTTGCGGATACCGCTGGCCGACAGCACGTGTACGACGGCGTTGTAGCCGTAGAGGTCGTAGATGTCCTTGCGCAGCCGCCGGGCAATGATGCCGAGGTCCACCTCGGCCTCGACGACGACGCGTCCGGCGACGATGTGCAGGCCGCCGGCGAACCGCAGCAGCGATGCGACCTCGGCGCGACGGGCGCTCACGGAGTTGACGACCAGGCGGCTCAGCTCGTCCTTCACCTCGGCAGTCATCGCCACGGCCGGTCACCTCTTTGCACATCGCCAGTCGGTCCCGGCACCCCGCCCCCCTGTCGCAAGTCCGTGGTCGGCGTGGGTGCCGCAGGCGGACGGTTCAGTGGCGGGGGAACCGGTCCCCCGACGCGCACACCGTCGAGCGCTGCGGCCAACTTCGCCGGGTCATGTAAAGGTGTACCAGGTCGGGACACGTCAGCAAATTGAACCGACGCTTCCAGCAGGCTGGCCGTCCGGCGCAGCTGTTCGCGCTCCCGGTCCGACGGCACCCGCGCCGCGTCGACGATGATGTCGTGCACGGTGAAATCCGGGGCGTGCTGGGCCAGGACGTGCAAATGCCGCTCGGCGGAGAAGCCGGCGGTCTCGCCCGGCTCGGCGGCCAGATTCAGCACCAGGGCGCGCCGCGCGGTCGTGGACCGCAGCGCGGCCGCCAGGCCCGGAACCAGGACGTGCGGGATGACGCTGGTGAACCACGAGCCCGGGCCGAGCACCACCAGGTCGGCGGCCATGATGGCGTCGACGGCCTGCCGGGTGGCCGGCGGGTCTCCCGGCAGCAGCCGCACCCTCCGCACCTTTCCCGGCGTGGTGGCCACCGCCACCTGACCGCTGATCACGCGGCTCATCCGCGGGTCCGATTCCAGGCCGGCCACGTCGGCCTCGATCTGCAGGGCGATCGGGCACATCGGCAGCACCCGGCCGTGGATGCCGAGGATGCGGCCGAGTTCGTCGAGGGCGGCCACCGGATCAGCGAGCAACTCGGTGATCCCGGCCAACAGCAGGTTGCCGATCGGATGCCCGGCCAGCGCACCACTGCCGCCGAACCGGTGCTGGATGATGGTGGCCCACAACCGACCGTGCGGGCTGTCGGATGCCAACGCCGCCAACGCCATTC
>JAGQTW010000506.1 GCA_020438785.1 Mycobacterium sp.
ATCTTCGGCTACACCACGCTGATCTACGCGACGATGAGCATCGCGGCGCTGTCGGTGGCGGTGTGGGCGCACCACATGTTCGCCACCGGCGCGGTGCTTTTGCCGTTCTTCTCGTTCATGACGTTCCTGATCGCGGTGCCCACAGGGATCAAGTTCTTCAACTGGACCGGCACCTCGTGGAGGGGCCAGTTGACCTTCGAGTCACCCATGCTGTTCGCCGTGGGGTTCATGGTCACCTTCCTGGCCGGCGGCCTCACCGGAGTCCTGCTCGCAAGCCCCCCGCTGGACTTCCACGTCACCGACTCGTATTTCGTTGTGGCGCATTTCCATTACGTGTTGTTTGGCACCATCGTGTTCGCCACCTATGCCGGGGTGTATTTCTGGTTCCCGAAGATGACCGGCCGGTTGTTGGATGAGCGGCTGGGCAAGCTGCATTTCTGGCTGACGTTCATCGGTTTTCACACCACGTTCCTGGTGCAGCACTGGCTCGGCGATGAAGGTATGCCGCGCCGGTATGCCGACTACCTGCCCACCGACGGGTTCCAGGGGCTCAATGTCGTCTCGACGATCGGCGCGTTCACCCTTGGCGTGTCGGTGATTCCGTTCACCTGGAACGTGTTCAAGAGCTGGCGCTACGGCGAGCCGGTGACCGTCGACGATCCGTGGGGCTACGGCAACTCGCTGGAGTGGGCGACCAGTTGCCCGCCGCCGCGGCACAACTTCACCGAGCTGCCCCGCATCCGTTCGGAGCGGCCCGCATTCGAGTTGCACTACCCGCACATCGTGGAGCGGATGCGCGCCGAGGCGCACGTCGGCCGCGACCACCATCCGGCCGAGCCCAAGCCGGTGGACCAATCCAGCTGATGGTCCACGGCGTGTGGTCGGATCCGCAGCGAAGCACTGCTCGTTTCCATGTCGTGGCGTAATCTCAACTTGCGCGGAGGGCAGGCTGCAGCCCTGTTGGTTGCCAGGCGGCGCCGCCCAATTGCAGCCGCGGCGTTAAGCAAGTAGCGCCACCCTCCGGTCGGCGCCCCAGCGGCGCGGACACCGAGCGAACCATCCAGCGGACACCCGCTGACTTGCCCTGCGGCGTCACAGGAGTAGCGCGCCATGATCAACTTCTCCGTCTCATGACCCTCAAAACGACCATCTCCCTTGACGACTTATGGAAAGCAGCACTGCCCGAGGTCATCGAACAGCTAAGGGAGTCCGGCTACACCGTCGAGGACGTCGAGGACGACGACTCACCTCAAGCGGCCATCAAACAACTTCGACCACACCAGACGTACCGCCTTGAACCGGGCCCAGCTGCCTTGACGGCCGTCGCCAGCCCCGCCGATGCGGGCAGCATCCAATTCGTGCTCACCGGGCCGAGATTCGGCTTGCACTTCGGCACAGAACAAGCCGATCCAGTGCTATGGATGCGACTGGTCACACTCGGGGTGAGACTCCGGGAAACCTACATGGTGGTGCCCAGCGTCATTGACCCCGACTTTGTCATCGGCGGAACCGGCAGCAGGGGATCATTCCTCCCCAGCTAGCCCAAGCCCCCACCCCAAACGCAACGAGACATGCCGCTAAGGCCCTTGGTCCTCACAATGAGAAGGCCTTCGGCCGCAGATGTCGACGGTGCGAGATCTTTACACTGCGGCCATGACCTATGTGATCAGCAGTGCATGTGTGGACGTGATGCACAAGTCGTGTGTGCAGGAGTGCCCGGTGGATTGCATCTATGAAGGCAACAGGTCCCTGTACATCAATCCCGATGAGTGCGTGGATTGCGGCGCGTGCAAACTGGCGTGCGAGGCTGGGGCGATCTACTACGAAACCGATCTGCCCGACGATGAACAGCGGCACCTCGCCGATAACGCCGCGTTCTTCAGCGAAATCTTGCCGGGTCGAGATCGCGCCCTTGGTTCGCCCGGCGGCGCTGCCGAGTTGGGCCCGGCGAACAACCGACCCGGAATCGGGGCGGTCGGATCCGACTGCGGTGTGTTTCGGGCCGGCACACCCGCCAACGCCGCGTGTCGGCCGCTCCACGTCGACAACTCAACGAGATAGTCATGATCTGTTGCATGACGCCAAACGGCTTGGGCCACAATGCGTTGCAGCTTCGGAAGCAAGGCGACTTGCCGCAACATCACCCCGGCGCGCGCCGCGCGAGCACCCATCAGCGCTACGTCGGTGTCCGGAACGCACCACGCGTTGTAGCGCCGGCGGTCGGTGCGTCGCCTCGGTATCGCCGCCGCCAACACCACGTCAAGGTCACTGGCGGGGTGGCGATAAACCTCGATGGCCGCCAGATGGTCCGGGTCCGCGGGGTTGGGCAACCGGTGCACCTTGGTCTGCCATCCGAGTGCCGCCAGCGCGACGACTGCGTGATTCAGCGATGCGCCACAACTCAGCAGCAGATCGCGGCTGTCCGGATCGGTGTTGGGCAGACGCCGGTCCGGATCGGCATACAGATGCAGACTCTGGGTGCCCACCCGCCACCGCCAGGGTTGGGAATTATGGATCGACGGCGCCCGGGTGGCGAGCGACAACGCGGTGTGGATCGTGTCGTGATCCGGGAAGCGAGCGTTCATGGTCCTCACTGCTCTCCGTGTGTAGCGGTTCTTACGACTTCAGAGTCGCCGGAGCGCGGTGCTGACCGCTAGGGACGAAAGTCCCGGTTGCATGAGGATTTGGCATGCCACACCACCGCGCAACGAGGCCACGCGGCGTGGCCCTCAACGACGCTGGCATTCACGCCGCACACTAAGCGCGAACTGCGGCGCAGCCGAAGGTCCGTGGCCGGCAGCGGGCCGTTCGAGAGATCTCGGCTCCGCCATGGAGAACCCCTACCGCACAACTGAGCACGACTCCTTTGATCACAGGCAGCGGGTGTTGATCAGCGTGCCCGTTTCCGTGGTGACGCGGTCTTGGAAGTGCGGAGCCGGTAGGAATCGGTGCCGGTTTCGAGGATGTGCGCGTTAAACGTAATTCGGTCGACGATCGCAGCGACCAGCCGCGGGTCGGGGAAGACCGATCCCCATTCGCTGAATGGCAAACTGCTCGCCAGCGCGATACTTGCGCGCTCTTCCCGCTCCGTGATGATCTGGAAAAGCAGTTCGGCCCCGCGCGAATCGATTTGAACGTAGCCGACTTCATCAAGCAGCAGCAGGTCGAGGCGGCCGTAGCGCGCTACCACGCGGGAAAGGACCCGTTCGTCGGCGGCCTCGACAAGCTCGTTGACCAGTTGGGCGGTGGTGGCGTAGCGAACTCTGCGTCCTTGTTCGCAGGCCGCCAACCCTAAGCCGATCAGTAGATGTGTCTTGCCGGTGCCGCTGTCACCAAGTAGCACTACCGGCTCGCCGGCCTCGAGGTAGGCACCGGAGGCCAGCGTCGCGAGCTGGGCCGGTTCGATAGTAGGCACGGCGTCGACGTTGAACTCGGAAAGCTGTTTGATACGAGGGAATTTGGCTTCGGTGATTCGGCGGTGGCGGCGCCGCTCAGTGCGGTCGTCGACTTCGGCGGCGAGCAACTCGGCAAGGAACACAAGATAGGACTGGTGTTCACGGGCCGCGATGTCGGCGAGGCGGGTGGCTTCGGTGCGGATGGTGGGCAGTCGCAGTTCGCGGGCGGCCGCGCCGATGGCGGCTTGGGCGGCTTGGTCGCTGCGGGTGCCCATCTCAGCCCTCGCTTCCGGTGAGCAACTCGTCGTAGGCGGTCAAGGTCGGGGCCGGCCGGTCATAGCGTGTCCACGCCCCGATCGGGGTGACTGCATCTGCGTGATCGCCGCTCTGTCGGCGCGCTTCGATCAACACCACCTGCGGGTCAACCAGATTTGTTTCAATGGCCCCGCGCATGGCGACATCGAGCGCGGCGCGGGGCAGCGTGCGGTGCGCGAGCAACACCTCGATCAAGGCTCGCGTTCCGGCCGAGTCGCCGCGGGCGCGGCGGGCGACCTCCCAGTAGCGTTGGTGCGGGGCGGTGAACGCGCCGGTCGCTTTGGCCTGCGCCAACGCCGTCGCACCGGGCAGAGCACCCGGTTTGGTCTTGAGAATCTCAAGATAGTGATCGAGCACGAGTACCTCGACGTAGCGGCCCGCCGCGCGCTCATGGCGAGCGACCAGGTGCCCGGCGTCGAATACCTCGACGGTGGTCGCCGTTAACCGCACGGCCAGCCGGCGGCCCGCGTAACGGGCCGGAACCGAGTAGTAGCACTGTCGCACGCACACCCGTGCCCGTAGATCCACCCGGGAGCGCAGCAGCAGAGCCGGATCAAACGGCTCCTCGGGCAGCGGCTGCAAAGTGGGCAGCTCTACGGCGAACGCCTCGGCCACGGTGTGGCACCGTCCGGTAATGACCCGCGCGTCATCGAGAAGATCACCGGCGGCGATGCTGCGATTGAGCTCACCCAGAGATAGAACGTCAGGCACCGGGACGAGGTGCCTGCGGCGGAATCGCCCGATTTCACCTTCCACACCGCCTTTCTCGTGCGCGCCGTCCTTGCCTGGCCGGCAAAAAAATGAGTCGAAGCCATAGTGGCTGCGCAGGGCAACGAAGCGATCCGACTCGGTGCGGTTGCGGCCCTTGAGCACCTTGACCACCGCGGGCTTGAGGTTGTCGTAGCGGATGCGGCCCGGCACACCGCCGAAATGAGCGAAGGCCAACACGTGGCCCTGCAGAAACGCCTCCTGGCCCTGGGTGGTAAACGCGACGTGGAAGGCGCGACCCGAACACGACAGGCGCATGACGAACATCCAGCACTTCACCAATTCGCCACCGATACGTATCCAGAACTCACCGAAGTCCACCTCGGCCTCAGCACCGGGCTCATGGATCTGAGGGATCGACACCTCAACTTTGTTGAGTCCCAACTCGATTCGCCGTCGCGCACCATACCGGGACACGGTGACCTCCGAACATTGGGCGCCGTATTCGGCGACCAGCCGCTGCCAAATCCGGCGCGCCGTATGCCGCTGCTTCTTCGGCGCCGCCCGATCGCCCAGCAGCCAGCCATCAACGATGGCTGCCCACGGGTCAATCGCCGGCCGGCGCCGTTCCGGATACTGCTTGCGCGGCGGCGGCAGCGGCGACGCCAGTGCCTGTCGCACAGTGCG
>JAGQTW010000507.1:0-1091 GCA_020438785.1 Mycobacterium sp.
TAGTCCAGCAGCTCGTCGATGGCGAACGACGCCACCAGTTCGGTGTCCAGGGTGTTCCGCAGGTGCTCGGCGGCCAGCCGGATGGCGTGCCCGGCGTCGGAGAAGCCCTCGAGGGCGTGGATCAGGACCGGACCGCGGCCGTCGTCCGAGGACAACTGCGGTGCGGGGAACTCCAGTTCGTACATTCCGGTCTGTTCGGGCTGGTAGTGCGCTGCGTCCTCGTCAGCCATTGCGTTCCACCTCCTCGCGGCGCCGGACACCGCGTCGGTGCCCTCGACCGTGCCAACAGTCTCTCTCACATTGCCCCGGGCGCCCATCTCAACCGCCCGTGTTTGGTCAACGCGGCCGCCGCCGCAGCCGTTCCCGATCGACGCGTCCGGCAGGAACAGACCGCCCCGGTGGTGCATCATCGTCGTTCATGCGGGTAGCGGCGGCGGTGCTGGCCATCACGATGGCGGCGACGGCCACCGTGTCCTGCCAGCGCCCCGCGCCGCCACCGCCCACCGTCCCGGCCGCGCGCCCCGTCCCACCGATGCCCGCGGTCGGGGCGGTGTTCCTCGGCGGCACCGACACCCACACCTGTACCGGCGCGGTGGTGCACTCCGCTCCCGGCGACCTGGTCCTGACGGCGGCGCACTGCCTCGAGGCGCAGTACCCGGCGACATTCGTGCCGGGCTTCGACGGGCGCAACGGCCCGGCCGACGTCTGGCACATCGACACCGTGTACCTCGATCCGCGCTGGGTGACGTCCCAGGACCCGGCCGCGGACTACGCCTTCGCCCGGGTCAGCAGGCCGGCGGGCGGCAAGGTCGAGGCGGTGGCCGGCTCGGCCCTGGTGCTGGGGACGGCGCCGGGCGAGGGCACCGACGTGACGATCACCGGCTACCCGCTGGGTGTCGGGGGCGCCCCGGTCGGCTGCCGGTCGGTGACCGGGCCGGCCGCCGAGGGCTACCCCTCGTTGCGGTGCGGCGGCCTGGTCGACGGCACCAGCGGGGCCCCCTGGATCAGTGGGTCCGCGGCGGTGGGCGTGGTCGGCGGCCTCGACGGCGGCGGCTGCGACGACAGCCTGTCCTTCACGCCGCGCTTCGACG
>JAGQTW010000507.1:1152-3653 GCA_020438785.1 Mycobacterium sp.
TTCGCCGACCAGTGCTGAGGTCTAGGTGCGGAACTGGTTGAGCGCCCGCATCTTGTTCATCACGTCGAGCGCGGCCACCTTGTAGGCCTCGGAGAACGTGGGGTAGTTGAACACCGCGTCGACCAGGTACTCCACCGTGCCGCCGCAGCCCATGACGGCCTGGCCGATGTGCACCATCTCGGTGGCGTTGGTGCCGAAGATGTGCACGCCGAGCAGGGTGAGGTCCTCGGTGGACACCAGCAGCTTCAGCATGCCGTAGGAGTCGCCGGCGATCTGGCCGCGCGCGAGTTCGCGGTAGCGCGACACCCCGACCTCGTAGGGGACGGCGTCCTTGGTGAGCTCGACCTCGGTGGCGCCCACGTAGGACACCTCCGGGATCGAGTAGATGCCGATCGGCTGCAGCGCGGTGATGCCCGCGGTGGGCTCGCCGAAGGCGTGATAGGCGGCCAGCCGGCCCTGCTCCATCGAGGTGGCCGCCAGTGCGGGGAAGCCGATGACGTCACCGACGGCGTAGATGTGGTCGACCTTGGTCTGAAAGGTCTTGTCGTCGACGAAGATCCGTCCCCGGTCGTCGGACTCCAGGCCGGCGTTGGCCAGGTCGAGCTGGTCGGTCTGGCCCTGCCGCCCGGCCGAGTACATCACCGTCTCGGCGGGAATCTGCTTACCGCTGCGCAGCGTGGTGACGGTGCCCGCCGAGCCGACGTCCACCGCGGTGACCTCTTCACCGAACCGGAACGTCACCGCAAGGTCGCGCAGATGAAAACTGAGCGCCTCCACGATCTCGCGGTCGCAGAAGTCCAGCATGGTGTCGCGCTTCTCGACGACGGTCACCTTGGTGCCGAGCGCGGCGAACATCGAGGCGTACTCGATGCCGATCACGCCGGCTCCCACCACCACCATCGACCCCGGGATGGACTTCAGATCGAGAATGCCGTCGGAGTCCAGCACCCGGTTCTCGTCGAACTCCACCCCGACCGGCCTGGCCGGTTTGGTGCCGGTGGCGATGATGACGTGGTGGGCGGTGACCTCGATCCGCTCGGCGCGGCTGGGGTCCTCGACCAGGATGGTGTGGGCGTCGAGGAATCGGCCATGACCCTCGTAGAGCTCGATGCCGTTGCGCATCAGCTGGTTGCGCACCACGTCGACCTCTTTGCCGATCACATGCTGGGTGCGCGCCAAGAGGTCGGCCGGGGTGATCTTCTCCTTGACCCGATAGCTGGCGCCGTAGAGCTCGCGCTGGCTCATCCCGGTCAGGTAGAGCACGGCCTCCCGCAGCGTCTTCGACGGGATCGTGCCGGTGTTGACGCAGACCCCGCCGAGCATGCGGCCACGCTCGATGATGGCCACCGACTTGCCCAGTTTGGCGGCCGCGATCGCGGCCTTCTGCCCGCCCGGCCCCGAGCCGATGACGACGAGGTCGTATTCCAAACCCATGAGCAAAAGGTCTACGCCGGTTTGCCTGATCTCGCATGCCGACGGGCCCAATGCCGGGTGAACAATGTCACTGCCGCCGGGAGTTCCACAGCCCCGGGTTCATCCACAACCGGGCCGCCGGGCGCCCGTCGGCGCCGCCGCGGCGACGGGGCTCCTTGACAGCGTCGGGCCATGACCACACATCGTCGCGACTTCCGCATCAACCGCCCGGGCGCGCTCATCGCCGCCCTGCCCGCCGTACTGGGCTTCGTCCCGGAGAAATCGCTCGTACTCGTGGCCCTGGAACGGAGGCAGCTGGGCGCGGTGATGCGCGCCGATCTGTCCGACGGGCTCATCGACAACCTCGGGCACCTCGCAGAGCTGGCGGCCGCCTCCGGGGCCGACACGTTCGTGGCGGTCGTCGTCGACGAGGCGGGCGCGCTGTGCCCGATCTGCAACGACGATCACCGCCGGCTGTGCGGCGCGCTGGCCGAGGCGCTGGCCGAACACGATATGGACCTGGCGGCCTGCCACGTGGTCGACCGGGTGGCGGCCGGCGGCAGCTGGCACTGCGTCGACGGGTGCGGCAGTAAGGGAAACGTGGAGGATCCGACCGCATCGCCGCTTGCCGCCGCCGCGGTGCTCGACGGGCGCCGGCTGTACAACCGCCGCGCCGACCTGGTCGCGGTGATCGCCGTGGCCGACCCCGGCCGCTCGGCCACGCTGGCCGACGCCATCGCGCAGTGCGCCGCCCGCCGCGAACAGGACCGGCAGGCCGACCCGGACGGCTGCGCGCGACGCGATGTCGAGGCCGCGCTGGAGGCGGCGGCCCGGGTGTGCGACGGTGGCACGCTCGGCGATGCCGAGGTGGCGGCGCTGGCGAGCGCGCTCACCGACGTCGCGGTGCGCGACACGCTCTACGCGCTGGCCGTCGGCGCCGCGGCCGGGCAGGCCGAGACGTTGTGGGCGCTGCTGGCCCGCACGCTGCCCGAGCCGTGGCGACTGGAAGCCCTTGTGCTGCTGGCATTCTCGGCGTACGCGCGAGGTGACGGGCCGCTGGCCGGGTTGTCGTTGGAGGCCGCGCTGCG
>JAGQTW010000508.1 GCA_020438785.1 Mycobacterium sp.
TGTTGATGCTCACCGATGTGGAGGGGCTCTACACCCGCTGGCCCGACCGCGACTCACTCGTCAGCGAGATCGACACCGCCACGCTGACGCGACTGCTGCCCACCCTGGAGGCCGGCATGGTGCCCAAGATCGAAGCCTGCCTGCGCGCCGTCACCGGCGGGGTGCCCAGCGCCCACGTCGTCGACGGCCGCGTCGCGCACTGCGTGCTGGTGGAACTCTTCACCGACGAGGGAACCGGGACGAAGGTGATGAAACCATGAGCGCGACCGGCGAAGTGCTGCAGCGGTGGTCGGCGGTGATGATGAACAACTACGGCACCCCGCCGGTTGCCCTGGCCAGCGGTGCGGGCGCGGTGGTGACCGACGCCGACGGCAAGTCCTACCTCGACCTGCTCGGCGGCATCGCGGTCAACATCCTCGGCCACCGCCACCCCGCGATCATCGAGGCCGTCACCGCCCAACTGAACACCCTGGGGCACACGTCCAACCTGTACGCCACCGAGCCCGGGGTCGCGCTGGCCGAGGCCCTGGTCGACCGGCTCGGCGCCGACGCACCGGCGCGGGTGTTCTTCTGCAACTCCGGCACCGAGGCCAACGAGGTGGCCTTCAAGCTCAGCCGGCTGACCGGGCGCACCAAACTCGTTGCCGCACAGAACGCCTTCCACGGCCGCACGATGGGATCGCTGGCGCTCACCGGCCAGCCGAGCAAGCAGGGGCCGTTCGAACCGCTGCCCGGCTACGTCACCCACGTGCCCTACGGCGACATCGATGCCCTCGCGGGGGCGGTCGCCGATGACACCGCCGCGGTGTTCCTGGAACCGATCATGGGGGAGGGCGGCGTCGTCGTGCCGCCCGCCGGCTACCTCGTGGCCGCCCGCGAGATCACCGCGCGCCACGGCGCCCTGCTGGTGCTCGACGAGGTCCAGACCGGTGTCGGGCGCACCGGAGCGTTCTTCGCCCACCAGCACGACGGCGTCACGCCCGACATCGTGACGCTGGCCAAGGGCCTCGGCGGCGGCCTGCCGATCGGGGCGTGCCTGGCCATCGGCCCCGCCGCCGACCTGATGGCGCCGGGCCTGCACGGCAGCACCTTCGGCGGCAACCCGGTCTGCGCGGCCGCCGCCCTGGCAGTGCTGCGGGTGCTCGCGGCCGAGGGCCTGGTGGAACGGGCCGACGTGCTCGGCAAGACCCTGAGCCACGGCATCGAGTCGCTGCGCCACCCGTTGGTCGACCACGTTCGGGGTCGTGGCCTGCTGCGCGGGGTGGTGTTGACCGCCCCGCACGGAAAGTTCGTCGAGACGGCCGCGCGGGAGGCCGGGTTCCTCGTCAACGCCGCCGCCCCGGACGTGATCCGGCTGGCGCCGCCCCTGATCATCACCGAGGCTCAGATCGACAGCTTCCTGACCGCGCTGCCTGCCGTCCTGGACGAGGCCGTCGAGATGGGGAAGGCATGACTACCCTGCGGCACTTCCTGCGCGACGACGACCTGACGCCGGCCGAACAGGCCGAGGTGCTCGCGCTGGCGGCCGAGCTGAAGAAGGACCCGCTGAGCCGGCGGCCGCTCGAAGGGCCGCGCGGGGTGGCGGTGATCTTCGACAAGAACTCCACTCGCACCCGGTTCTCCTTCGAGATGGGCATCGCCCAGCTCGGCGGGCACGCCGTCGTCGTCGACGGCCGGACCACCCAACTCGGCCGCGACGAAACACTGGAGGACACCGGCCGGGTGCTGTCGCGTTTCGTCGACGCGATCGTGTGGCGCACCTTCGGCCAGGACCGGCTGACCGCGATGGCCTCCACGGCAACGGTTCCTGTCGTCAATGCGCTGTCCGACGACTTCCATCCCTGCCAGGTGCTTGCCGACCTGCAGACCCTGGCCGAACGCAAGGGGGCGCTCGGCGGCCTGCGGATGGCCTACTTCGGTGACGGTGCCAACAACATGGCGCACTCGCTGATGATCGGCGGCGTGACCGCCGGCGTGCACGTGACCATCGCCGCGCCAGCCGGTTTCGGGCCGGACGCGCGGTTCGTCGCCGCCGCCGAGAGTCGGGCCGCCGAGACCGGGGCGACGGTGACCGTCACCACCGACCCGCAGGCCGCCGCCCGCGGCGCCGACGTGCTGGTCACCGACACGTGGACGTCGATGGGGCAGGAGAACGACGGCCTCGACCGGGTCGGCCCGTTCCGCCCGTTCCAGATCAACGCCGCGCTGCTCGACAGTGCTGACTCCGATGCCGTTGTGCTGCACTGCCTTCCGGCGCATCGCGGATACGAGATCACCGACGAGGTGATCGACGGTCCGCACAGCGCGGTGTGGGACGAGGCCGAGAACCGGTTGCACGCGCAGAAGGCGTTGCTGGTGTGGTTGTTGGAGCGGCGATGAGCCGCTTGCGCGAAGAGCAGAAAGCTGCGATGAGCCGCTTGCGCGAAGAGCAGAAGACTCAGCTGAGTCCGCACAAGACCGAGGTCACCCACACAAGGGCCGGACGGCAGTCCCGGATCGTGGCGATCCTCTCGTCGCAGTCGGTGCACAGCCAGGGCGAACTGGCCGCCCTGCTCGCCGGCGAGGGAATCGAGGCCACCCAGGCGACCCTGTCGCGCGACCTCGAGGAACTCGGTGCGGTCAAACTCCGCGGTGCTGACGGCGGGGTCGGGGTGTACGTGGTCCCCGAGGACGGCAGCCCGGTACGCGGGGTCGCCGGCGGCACCGAACGGATGTCGCGGCTGCTGGCCGATCTTCTGGTGTCCACCGACGCCAGCGGCAACCTGGCCGTGCTGCGCACCCCGCCGGGCGCCGCCCACTACCTGGCGAGCGCGATCGACCGCGCGGCGCTGCCCGAGGTCGTCGGCACGATCGCCGGTGACGACACCATCCTGGTGGTGGCCCGCGAGCCGATGACGGGCGCGGAACTGGCCACCATGTTCGAGAACATCCGCTAGCGCATTCGAGCCCGAAAGACAAAGGAGCACTTCATGACCGACCGCGTCATCCTGGCGTATTCCGGGGGCCTCGACACTTCGGTTGCCATCAGCTGGATCGGCAAGGAGA
>JAGQTW010000509.1 GCA_020438785.1 Mycobacterium sp.
TGATGACGTCGGCGCCCCAGTCGGCGAGGATCGCTCCGGCTGCCGGGACGAAGGTGAACTGGGCGACCTCCAGGACGCGGACGCCCTCCATGACCTTGATCAACTGCGCATCCCCTCGAGACCTCGACATGTCCGGAACGACTGCGCTAACAATGACAGGTCCGGGGCCGGTGATGTCCTGGATTACGTGCTGAACCGAAGCGATCGGAGTGTGCGGTGGTGACGACGCCGGCGGCTGACGAGCTCGAGGCCATCAGGCAGCTGAAGGCGCGGTATTGCCGCTACCTGGACACCCGGGACGTCGAGGGCTGGCGTGGTGTGTTCGCGGCGGATCTCACCGTGCTGCTCGACGGGGCGGTGTCCACCGGCGGCGCCGATCCGCAGACGGGTCCCGCGATCATCGGCGTCGACAACTTCGTGCCGATGGTGCTCGGCACCCTCGAGGGCGTCGCGACGGTGCACCACTGTCACACCCCCGAGATCACCCTCACCTCGCCGACCACCGCGACCGGCATCTGGGCGATGGAGGACCTGCTCTTCTTCCCCGACGGCAACCGGTTGCACGGCGCCGGTCACTACCACGAGACCTATGAGAAGCGCGACGACCGCTGGTTGATCACGAGCCTGCATCTGAGCCGAACACTGCTGCGCTTCTCGGGTCCGGCCGAATGACCCGCACCGCGCGCGAGGTCGTCGAGCTGTACAACCGGGTGGTCTGGAACACCCGCGACTTCGGCCTGGCCGAGGAGTTATTGGGGGACAACGTGACTCGGCACGAGGTTGGTGAGGTCCACGTGCTCACCCACGCCGAGGCGGTACGGCGGGTCGTCGACACCTGGGAGATGTTCGACGAGATCCGGTTCGACCTGCACCTGGTGGTCGCCGGTGACGACGGTGAACACGTCGCGGTCGTCTACCAGTCACCGATGACCCTCAAGGACGGCACCGAACTCAGCATCGGCAGTATGGAGATCTTCCGTGTCGTCGATGGCCGGATCACCGAGGTGTGGAACTGTGGCTACAAGCAAGGAGTATGGCAGTGACCGGAGTGCAGGCGGACCCCGCGGTGGACGACCGGGTGCTCGACGAACTCGGTTACTACCTGCTGGCCGGAGCCGGTGGGGAGGGTCCGGCGACACTGATGGACGAGGCGCGCCGCGGTGAGGAACTCGGTTTCGGCACCGCATTCATCTCCGAGCGCTTCAATGTCAAGGAGGCGTCCTCGCTCGTCGGAGCGGCCTGCGCCGTCACCAGCCGGATGCACATCGCGACGGCCGCAACTAATCACAACACCCGCCACCCGCTGATCACCGGATCGTGGGCCACCACGATGCACCGCCTCTCCGGCGGCCGGTTCACCCTGGGGATCGGGCGCGGGATCGGCGCCATCTACTCCGCCTTCGGCATCCCCGCGGTGACCACCGCGCAGATGGAGGACTTCGCCCAGGTGATGCGCCGGATGTGGCACGGGGAGTACATCTTCAACCACGACGGCCCGATCGGGAAGTACCAGATCCTGGGCCTCGACCCGGACTTCCGCGAGGACATCCGGCTGGCGCTGGTGGCGTTCGGGCCCAATACCCTCAAGCTCGGCGGCCGCGTTTTCGACGATGTCATCCTGCACACCTACTTCACCCCGCAGACGCTGCAGCGCTGTGTGAAGACCGTCAAGGACGCCGCCGAGCAGGCCGGCCGGGACCCGGCCAGTGTGCGGGTGTGGTCCTGCTTCGCCACCGTGGGTGACCACCTGCCGGGCGAGTTGCGGTTGAAGAAGACCGTCGCCCGGCTGGCGACCTACCTGCAGGGCTACGGTGACCTGCTGGTGAAGACGAACGACTGGGATCCCGCTGTGCTGGAGCGGTTCCGGGCCGACCAGGTGGTCCAGTCCGTCGGCGGCGGCATCGATCACAAGGGCACCGCCGAGCAGATCGAACACATCGCGACGCTGATCCCCGACGAGTGGCTGGAGCCCTCGGCCACCGGCTCCGCCCAGCAGTGCGTCGACCGGATCCGCAAGGAGTTCGACTACGGGGCCGATGCGCTGATCATGCACGGGGCCACCCCGGACGAACTCGAGCCGGTCGTCGCCGCCTATCGCGCTACGGTGTGATCGCAGTGCGCGCCACCGGCGCCGCGGCCTCCTGTCGGGCCTGGACCGCGCGCTGCAGCGTCAGCAGCAAGGCGTTCCTGGTCTCCTCGGGTGAGATCAGCTCGTCGAAACCGAGATTGCCCGCGGAGTTGAAGGAGGCGTCGAGCTCGATCTGCTTGAGCAGCTCGGTGACATCCTCGTCGGCCTTGGCGGCGCGGCCCTGTGCCGCCGCGCTCATCGCACCCATCGTCGCCCCCGGGTAGGCGAATGTCGCCGCCTGATTGTCGAATGCCAGCATCGACATCACCATCGAACCGAACCCGAACGCCTTGCGCAGCGTCACATGCAGCTTGACGGTGGTGGCGACCGTCTGAGCAACGAACATCCTTGCCCCGCTTCGCAATACGCCCGCCCGCTCTGATCGGCTTCCCGGCATCATGCCCGGGTTGTCGGCCAGGAAGACCAGCGGCAGGTGAAACGAGTCGGCGACCGTGATGAAGTGCGCCGCCTTGTCGGCGGCATCGGCATCGATGGCCCCGGCCAGCTTGGCCGGCTGGTTGGCGATCACCGCCACCGGATGGCTGCCGAGATGCGCCAGCGCGCAGATGATCGCCGGACCGAACCTCGGCTGGACCTCCAGCCAGTCGGTGTCGTCGAACACCGCGTCGAGGACCGTTCGCATGTCGTAGCTGCGCCGATTGTCGCGGGGAATGATGTCGAGCAGTTCGGGGGTCGCCCGCGGGCCGGCGGCGTCGCCGAAGGGCCGCGTCGGCGGGTAGGACCACGCGCTGGGCGGGAAGTAGGACAGGTAGCGCTGGATCTCGTCCAGTGCGGCCTCGTCGGCCTCGGCGAAATTGTGGATCACCCCGCTGCGCAGCGCCACCTTTGGTCCGCCGAGATCCTCTTTGGAAATCTCTTCACCTGTCGACTCCTTGACCACCGGCGGGCCGGCGGTGAAGATCGCGCCTCGGCCGCTCATCACGGTGAAGTCGGACACCGGTGCGACTAGTGCGCCGTGGCCCGCCGATGGACCCAGCACCGCGGAGACGGTAGGGACCCTGCCGGAACACCGCGCCTGCGCGATCATGTCGGTGGGGCTGCGCCCTTGGTGATCATCCCGGGGGCGAAAGCCGGCGCCCTCGAGCAGCATGATCAACG
>JAGQTW010000084.1 GCA_020438785.1 Mycobacterium sp.
CGATCATGGGCACCCTGTCCGGCGGTGGCACCCAGGTGATCTCGGTGGGCAAGCGCTGCCTGTTGGGCGCCAACTCGGGCCTGGGCATCTCACTCGGCGACGACTGCATCATCGAGGCGGGCCTGTACGTGACGGCGGGCACCAAGGTCGTCACCCCGGACGGCGCTTCGGTGAAGGCGCGCGAGCTCTCCGGTGCGAACAGCCTTCTGTTCCGGCGTAATTCGGTTACCGGCGCCGTCGAGGTGGTGCCCCGCGACGGTACGGGAATCGCGTTGAACGCGGCGTTACACGCCAATTAGCGCTGACGCCGGCACGCTATTCGGCGGCCAGGATGCAGAACTCGTTGCCCTCCGGGTCGGCCAGCACCACCCAGCTCTGCTCGCCCTGACCGATGTCGACGCGACGGGCCCCCAGCGCGATGACCCGCTCGACCTCGGCCGCCTGATCGTCCGGGGTGAAGTCGAAGTGGATGCGGTTCTTGACCACCTTGTCGTCGGGGACCGGCAGGAACAGCCAGTCCGGCCCGGCGCCGGCCGGGGAGCGCAGCGCCATATCGTCGTCGTAGGTGCGTTCGGCCGGCCAGCCCAGCACCCGCGACCACCACGCCGCCAGCGCGTCGACGTCGTGGGCGTCGATGCAGATTTCACTGAACCTCAGGGTCATGACATCAGCTCCTTCTTGACGACCTTTCCCATCGCGTTGCGGGGCAGCGCGCTCACCCGCCGTACCTCGCGCGGGCGCTTGTGGACCGAAAGCTGTTCGGCGACATACTGAATCAACTCGGCCGGGTCGGCATCGCCGACGACGAATGCGACGATGCGCTGGCCGAGGTCGGCGTCGGGCAATCCCACCACGGCGACCTCGGCCACCCCGGGGTGGCCGAGCAGCACCGTCTCGACCTCACCGGCACCCACCCGGTACCCGCCGGACTTGATCAAGTCCACGGACTCGCGCCCGACGATGCGGTGCATACCGTCGGCGTCGATGACCGCGGCGTCGCCGGTGCGGTACCAGCCGTCGGGCTCGTATGCCTGCGCGGTGGCGTCCGGCCGGTTGAGGTAGCCGTCGAACATCGTCGGGGCCGTAACCTGAAGGCTGCCAATGGTTTCCCCATCATGCGGCGCCGGGGAGCCGTCGTCGTGCCGCAACCGCGTCCGCACACCCCGCAGTGGTAGGCCGACCCAGCCCGGTCGGCGTTCCCCGCCGGCCCGGGTCGACACGGTGATCAGCGATTCGGTGGCGCCGTAACGCTCGACCGGGGCGTGCCCGGTCAACTGGGTCAGCCGGGTGAACACCGGCACCGGCAGCGCCGCGCTGCCGGACACCAGCAGCCGTGCCGAGGCCAACGCCGCGGCCGACGTGGTGTCGTCGACCACCCGGGACCACACCGTGGGGACCCCGAAATACAGGGTGCCACCGGCCGCGGCGTAGGCCTGCGGGGTCGGCTTGCCGGTGTGCACGAACCGGTTGCCCACCCGCAGCGAACCCAGCAGGCCCAACACCAGACCGTGGACGTGGAACAGTGGCAGCCCGTGCACCAGGGTGTCCTCCGCCGTCCACTGCCAGGCCTCGGCGAGCGCGTCGAGGTCGGCCGCGATGGCGCGACGGCTGATCACCACCCCCTTGGGCGGGCCGGTGGTGCCGGACGTGTACATCACCATCGCGGTGCCGTCCGCGGCCGGCTCCGGATACCGGTGCCAGGACCGGGCGTGCAGGCGTACCGGCACCGCGGGCAGGCCGGCCGGGTCTTCGGGCTGCTCCCCCAGCCAGGCCTGGGCCCCGGAGTCGGTGAGCATGTGGGCGCGTTCGGCGACGCCGACATCGGCGGGCACCGGCACGAACGGGACACCGGCGATCAGGCAGCCGGTGACCGCCAGCACCGTCGCCGGGGTGGGGGTGGCCAACACGGCGACCAGTCGCGCCCCGCCGACCCGCTCGGCCACCGAGGTCGCCGCACCGACCAGGTCGCTGCGCGAGAGCACCGTTCCGCCGATCCGGACGGCGTCGCCGAGGTCGCGTCCGCCGGCGACGGCGGCGGGATCCAGGGAGGCCAGCAGCACGCCAGCGACGCTACCCCGGCGGGCGGATCGGCAATACTGGCCGCGTGCAACACACCTGGCGGATCGCCTCCCGTGAGGTCTACCGCAACGACTGGATGATCGTGCGTGAGGACGACATTCGCCGCCCGGACGGCTCGTCGGGCATCTACGGCGTCATCGACAAGCCGGCCTACGCCCTGGTGATCGCCACCGACGGCGAGCGGCTGCGGCTGGTCGAACAGTTCCGCTATCCGCTCGGCCGGCGGCGCTGGGAGTTCCCGCAGGGCACCGCCCCGGGGCGGGCCGAACTCGAGCCGGCCGAACTGGCGGTGCGCGAGTTGCGGGAGGAGACCGGGCTGACCGCGGGAACCATGACGGCGTTGGGCTGTCTGGATCTGGCGCCGGGCCTGAGCAGTCAGCGCGGCTGGGTCTTTTTGGCCACCGACATCACCGAGGGCGACCCGGACCCCGAGCACGAGGAGCAGGACATCCGCAGCCAGTGGTTCTCCCGCACCGAGGTCGAGCGGATGATCCTCGCCGGTGAGATCACCGACGCGCAGTCCATTGCCGCGTACGCGACGTTGCTACTCACCGAGCGTTCCGGCCGCTGACCGGCGCGTCGCCACTCGGATGCGACGGGTGAGGTTAACTGGCGGCTACGCTGGAGATTCGCACGACACGACATAAGAGGAGACATGGGGTCGGGCCGCCAGAGCTTGGGTGTCACGCTGCTCGCCGTGGCGACCCTCGGCGCCGCGGCCGCCGCCGCACCGGTGGCACACGCGGCCCCGCAGCCCTGGAACGGGCGCTACCAGATGGTGACCTACGCCTCCCAGAAGGCGGGCACCAGCCCGGCGACCCGCCAGAGCGAGGCCGACTTCGGCGCGGTGTTCACCCTGTCCACGGCGTGTTCGGTGACCACCTGCGTGGCCACCGTGATCGACGGGCCCAAACCCACCAACCCCACCATCCCGCAGCCCACCCGATACACCTGGAACGGGTCGGAGTGGGCCACCACCTACGACTGGCTGTGGGACTGCTTCCTGGGCGACGGTAACCAGAAGCAGTGGAGCAAGGCGACCTCCTGGGCGTTCTATGCGCCGCAGGCGGACGGAACGCTGCGCGGCACCTGGCACACCGACATCTCCGACGGCCCGTGCCGCGGCAGCGTCGTGATGCCGGTCGCCGCCGCGCCCGCCTGACCGCGGCCACCGGCGGGTCCCGTGGCCAAAGGCCACAATGGACGACGTGCCACCGACCCAAGACGAGCCGGCAACCGAGGTCCGCGACCACTCGATGGACTTCTACCGGGTGGCAGCCCTGGTCCTCGTGGTGCTGGGCCATTGGGTGGCCGCCTCGCTGACCTACCGCGACGGATCCTTCTGGCGGGAGAACCCGCTGGTCCACCTGCCGTGGACGCAGTGGCTGACCTGGATGTTCCAGGTGGTGCCGGTGTTCTTCGTGGTCGCCGGCTACGCCAGTGCGGTGTCGTGGAGCCGTCACCGGCACAGTGGCGGCGCCGGGCGGCAGGCCTGGCTGCGGCACCGGCTGACCAAGCCGCTGGGGCCGACCGCGGTGTACGTGGTGTTCGCCCTGGCCGTGGTCGCGGTGTTGCGCGGCGTGGGAGTGGCCGGCCCCGAGCTGGACTTCGGTGCCTGGGCGGTGGCGATGCACCTGTGGTTCCTGGGCGTCTACGTGGTGATGATCGCCCTGACCCCGGTGGCGATGGCAGCCCACCGGCGCTGGGGACTGGCGGTGCCGGCCGCGCTGGCGGCCGCCGTCGCCGCCGTCGACCTCGCCACCATCGGCGCGCAGCTGCCGTACCTGGGCTGGGTCAACCACCTGCTGCCGTGGGCGGTGCTCTACCAACTCGGCATCGCCTGGCACACCGGCATGCTGCGGGGCCGCGCGCCGGTGCTGCTGGCCGGCTGCTCGGCCGCCGTGCTGGTGCTGCTGGTCACCGTGGGTCCCTACCCGGTCAGCATGATCGGGGTGCCGGGGCAGACCCTGCAGAACACCTCCCCGCCAAACCTGGCGATCCTGGCGCTGGGCATCGCACAGGCCGGAGTGGTGCTTGCCGCTGCCCCACTGCTCAACCGGGCACTGAATTCGCCTCGGCGGCAACGGATCCTGGCCGTCGCCAACGACAACGTGATGGCGCTCTACCTGTGGCATATGGTGCCCGTGGTCATCGTCGCGCTGGTCGGCTATCCCACCGGCCTGCTGCCGCAGCCCCCGCTCGGGTCGGTGGCGTGGTGGCTGGCCCGGCTGGAGTGGGTGGTGGTGCTGGCCGTGGTGGCCGCGCTGGAGCTGGTGCTGTTGTGGTGGGGCCGGGCACTTTTCGCGGCTCCGCTGCCGACCGTCCGGGTGCCGATACCGCCGCGGTGGGGCGAGCCCCTGGTGCTGGGCGGCACCGCGCTGGCCGCCGGCTCGCTGTCCTGGTTCGCCGCGTTGGGCTTCGCCCCGAACGGCGACGTTCCCGTCGCCACCGCGGTCTGTTTCCTGGCCGGGCTGGTCCTGGTGGCCGTCGCGCCGCGAAGCTCAGTGACCGCCGAGGTAGGCGTCGGCGCCGAGCTTGGCCGCCAGCACCAGGCCGGCGATTCCGATCAGCAGCCGTAGCGGACCGGCCGGGGCGTGCCGCACCACGATCGGCCCCAACCGCGCGCCGAGCAGGCAGCCCGCCCCGAGCGCCAGTACAGCCGGCCAGTGCACCGGTGCCCAGATCGCGAACACCACCGCGGCCACCGCGTTGGCCACCCCCAGCAGGACGTTCTTGGCGGCGTTCGCGTGCGCCAGCGAACCGGCGCCGGCGCGCAGCAGCAGCGCCAGCAGCAGCACCCCGGCCGCCGCCCCGAAGTAGCCGCCGTAGACGGCGATCAGGAAGATCGCGGCGCCCTCGGCGAGAACCAGGGCACGGGCGCGTTGCGCGCGACCGGCCGGGGTGGGCGCGACGGGCAGCACGATCGCCAGCGACGCCGCAGCCAGCAGGACCGGCACCAGCTTCTCGAAGCCGCCGGGCGGGGTGGACAGCAGCAGCACCGCGCCGGCCACGCCGCCCGCCGCGGCCACCGGCGCGATCCGGGCCAGCCACCGCAGCTGACCCGCGAGCTCGGGACGCGAGCCCCATACCGAGCCGATGCCGTTGAACACCAGCGCCACCGTGTTGGTGACGTTGGCCGCCACCGGCGGCAGGCCCACCGCGAGCAGCGCCGGGTAGGTGGCCACCGAGGCAAGCCCGGCGATGCTGCCCGTCAGACCGCCGAGCACGCCGGCGCCGAACAGGATGACGGCGTGCAACCAGTTCAGCGCGCCGTCCTCTCGACCGTGGGACTACCGGCGCTCGGTCAGCGCCCGCAGGAAGAACATCAGGTTGGCGGGGCGCTCGGCAAGTCGGCGGACGAAGTAGCCGTACCACTCGGTGCCGAACGGGACGTAGACCCGGACGTGGTTGCCCCCGGCCGCCAGCCGGCGCTGCTCGGGGTCACGGATGCCGTAGAGCATCTGGTACTCGAATCCGTCGGCGTCCCGGCCGTATTCGCGGGCCAGCCCGGGCACCGCGGCGATCACCGCCGGGTCGTGCGACGCCACCATCGGGTAGCCGGAGCCGGCCATCAGGATCCGCAGGCAGCGCAGGTAGGCGTCGGTGACCTCGTCGGCACCGCGGTGGGCGACGGTGGCGGGTTCGTCATAGGCGCCCTTGCACAACCGGATTCGGGCGCCGGACGCGGCGAACTCGCGGCAGTCGGCCTCGGTGCGCTTGAGGTAGGCCTGCAACACCGTTCCCAGCCAGTCGAAGTCGGTGCGCAACTCCCGCACGATCGACAGGGTCGAGTCGGTGGTGGTGTGGTCCTCGGCGTCGATGGTCACCCATGCCCCCACCCGCTGGGCGCGCTCGCAGATCAGGTGGGCGTTCTCGTGGGCGATCTTCTCGCCGTCGCGGGGCAGCGACTGGCCCAGCGCCGACAGCTTCAGCGACACCTCCAGCGGTCGCACCGCCCCGGCGCTGCCGAACGCCGCGCCGAGGGCGTCGAGCAGCCGCAGGTAGGCGGTCACGGTCGCCTCGGCGGTGTCGACGTCGGTGACGTCCTCGCCGAGGTAGTCGATGCTGACCAGCCGGTCGGACTCGCGCAGCACGGTGACCGCGTCCAGCGCGTCGTCGACGGTCTCGCCGGGCACGAAGCGGCGCACCACGTCACGGGCGACGGGCATGCGTTCGGCGGTGTGCCGCAACCGGTGTGAGCGGCTGGCGGCCAGGATGGCCGGCCGGGCGGTTCGGGCGAACCACGCTGATGCACGATCCGCCTTCGGCTTCTGACTGAGGGTGGCCATCACTGCACCTCCGCCCGCTTCGCCGGCTCCGCGCCTGCGCCCATGTGCGGGTAGGTGTGGTCGGTGGGCGGGACGAAGGTCTCCTTGATGGAGCGGGCCGACGTCCAGCGCAGCAGGTTCATCGGCGAACCGGCCTTGTCGTTGGTGCCCGAGGCGCGCGACCCGCCGAAGGGCTGCTGGCCCACCACAGCCCCGGTGGGCTTGTCGTTGACGTAGAAGTTGCCCGCGGCGAACCGCAGTCGTTCGGCGGCGGTCTGCACCGCGGCGCGGTCGTCGGCGATCACCGCACCGGTGAGCGCGTACTTCGAGCCGCCGTCGACGACGTCGATGATGTCGTCGAACTTCTCGTCGGGGTAGACGTGCACGGCCAGGATCGGGCCGAAGTATTCGGTGGAGAAGGCTTCGTCGCTCGGGTCGTCGGACAGCAGCACCGTGGGGCGGACGAAATAGCCTTCGCTGTCATCACATTCACCACCGACCGCGACGGTGACACCGGGCGCGCTCTTCGCCCGCTCGATGGCCCGCGAGTTCTTGGCGAACGAGCGGGCGTCGATGACAGCGCCGCCGAAGTTCGACAGGTCGGTGACGTCGCCGTAGGTCAGCGCCTCGGTGGCGGCCAGGAAGTCGTCACCCATCCGGTTCCACACCGAGCGGGGGACGAAGGCGCGCGAGGCCGCCGAGCACTTCTGGCCCTGGAAGTCGAACGCGCCGCGAATCAGGGCGGTGCGCAACACATCCGGGTTCGCCGAGGCATGGGCGAGCACGAAGTCCTTGCCGCCGGTCTCCCCGACCAGACGGGGGTAGCTGTCGTAGTCGGCGATGCGGGTGCCGACCTCGCGCCACAGATGCTGGAAGGTCGCGGTGGAGCCGGTGAAATGGATGCCCGAGAGCCGCGGGTCGGCAAGCACCACCTCTGAGACCGCGTAGCCGTCGCCGGTGACGAGGTTGATCACGCCCGCCGGCAGCCCGGCGGCCTCCAGCAGCTGCATAGTCAGGTAGGCCGCGAAGCTCTGGGTGATCGACGGCTTCCACACCACGGTGTTGCCCATCAGCGCCGGCGCCGTCGGCAGGTTGCCGGCGATGGCGGTGAAGTTGAACGGCGTGATGGCGTAGACGAACCCGTCCAGCGGCCGGTAGTCGCTGCGGTTCCATACCCCGGGGCCGCTGATCGGCTGCTGGGCCAGGATCTGGCGGGCGAAGGCGACGTTGAACCGCCAGAAGTCGACGAGTTCACACGGGGAGTCGATCTCGGCCTGATAGGCGGTCTTGGACTGGCCCAGCATCGTGGCGGCGGCGATCTTCTCCCGCCAGGGGCCGGCCAACAGGTCGGCGGCCCGCAGGAACACCGCGGCCCGCTCGTCGAACGGGGTGGCGGCCCAGGCCCGCTTGGCGGCCATGGCGGCCTCGACCGCGGCGGCGGCGTCGGCGCGGTCGGCGTTGGTCAGGGTGCCCAGCCGCGCGGAGTGCCGGTGCGGCTGGACGACGTCGATGCGCTCCCCGGCGCCCATCCGGTGCCGGCCGCCGATCACGTGCGGCAGGTCGATCGGTGCGGTGGACAGCTCGCGCAGCGCCGCGACCAGGCGGGCGCGTTCGGCGGAGTCGGGTGCGTAGTCGTGAATCGGTTCGTTGACGGGCAGGGGTACTTCGGTCCGGGCGTCCATGGCTCTAAGGATCGCGGTGCGCCGGCCCGAAACTGTTGTCCGCCAGGACAGCAGTTGGAGGATCAGGTAGTAGAATCGGACAACATGCGGGTGGCCGGTGTCGGACTGGGCCAGCTGGTGCTCGCGCTGGATGCGACGCTGGTCAGCCTGGTGGCCGCGCCGCGGGGCCTGGATCTGCCGGTGCGCTCGGCGGCGCTGATCGATTCCGACGACGTCCGGCTCGGCCTGTCGGTGGGGGCCGGTTCGGCCGATGTGTTCTTCCTGCTCGGGGTCCCCGACGCCGACGCCACCCGCTGGATCGACCGGCAGAGCGCGGCGCACGGGCCGCCAGCGGCGATCTTCGTCAAGGAACCCTCCGACGCCGTGGTGGCCCGGGCGGTGGCCGTCGGCGCCGCGGTGGTGGCCGTGGAGCCCAAGGCCCGCTGGGAGCGGCTGTATCAACTGGTCAACCACGTCTTCGAGCACCACGGCGACCGGGCCGACCCGTTGTCGGACTCCGGCACGGACCTGTTCGCGCTGGCCCAGTCGATCGCCGAACGCACCCACGGCATGGTCAGCATCGAGGACGCCCAGTCGCACGTGCTCGCGTACTCGGCCTCCAGCGACGAGGCCGACGAGCTGCGCCGGCTGTCGATCCTGGGCCGCGCCGGGCCGCCCGAGCACCTGCAGTGGATCGCACAGTGGGGGATCTTCGACATCCTGCGGGCCGGCAGCGAGGTGGTGTGGGTCGACGAGCGCCCCGAGTTGGGGCTGCGTCCCCGGGTGGCGATCGGCATCCACCGCACCGACGAGCAGCGGGGGCAGCTCGGCACCGCGGGCCGCCCGACGTTCGCAGGCACCATCTGGGTGCAGCAGGGCTCGCGTCCGCTGGCCGACGACGCCGAGGAGGTGCTACGCGGCGCGGCGGTGCTGGCGGCGCGGATCATGACCCGGCTGGCCGCCCGCCCGTCGGCGCACCTGCTGCAGGTGCAGCAGGTCCTCGGCCTGGCCGGCCGCGACGGTGTGGACACCGAGACGCTGGCGCGCGAGCTCGGTGTCGTCACCGACGGCCGGGCCGCGGTCATCGGATTCGACAGCCGCGGCCGTCATCCCCGGCTCGCCGAGGTGTTGGCCTTGAGCGCCAGCGCTTTTCGGCCCGATGCCCAGGTCGCACCGAATGGGTCGCGGGTGTACGTGCTGCTGCCCGACTGCGGGCGGGTCAGCTCGGTGGTGTCGTGGATTCGGGGGACGATCGCCACGCTGAACGCGGAGCTGGGCCTTGCGCTGCGGGCCGTCATCGCGGCACCCGTGCCCGGCCTGGCCGGGGCCGCGGCGGCCCGCGGCGAGATCGATCGGGTGCTCGACAGCGCCGAGCGCCACCCCGTCGCGATCGGCGAGGTGACCACGCTGGCCGAGGCCCGGACCACGGTGCTGCTCGATGAGATCGTCACGCTGGTGAGCGGCGACGAGCGGTTGATCGACCCCCGCGTGCGCCGGCTGCGGGAGCACGAGCCGGCCCTGGCGCAGACCCTGCAGACCTATCTGGACAGCTTCGGCGACGTCGGCGCCGCCGCCGGGGCGCTGCACGTGCACCCCAACACGGTGCGCTACCGCATTCGGCGCGTCGAGAAGCTGATGGCGACCTCGTTGGATGACCCGGACGTGCGGCTGTTGCTCGCACTGAGCCTGCGCGCGACGGCCTGAGACGTCGGTACGGAGGATTCTCCGGCGAATCGCGAAAATTCGCCGAGAAAATTGGTAACTATGTGCCTGTTGAGGCCGATGAGAAAGCTGTCGTGCGACAACATCGGTGCAGGCGGGGCCCCCGACTCACCGTCAAGCTAAGGGGTCAGGCATGAAAGTGATGGGTCGGGTATTGGCGGCGGCGGTGGTCGCCGTTGCGGCGTTGTTCGTCGGGACGGGTACCTCGCATGCGGGGTTGGACAATCAGTTGTCGTTGGTCGACGGTGGTGGTCGCACGATGACGATCCAGCAGTGGGACACCTTCCTCGACGGGGTGTTCCCCCTGGACCGCAACCGGCTGACCCGTGAGTGGTTCCACTCCGGCAAGGCCGTCTACAGCGTGGTCGGCCCCGGCGCCGAGGAGTTCGAGGGCACCCTGGAGTTGGGTTATCAGGTGGGCTTCCCGTGGTCGCTGGGGGTGGGCATCAACTTCAGCTACACCACCCCGAACTTCCTGTTCGACGACGCCCAGGTGTACGCCATTCCGGGCACGCCGTCGGCCAACAACGGTATCGGTCCGTTCAACTCGATCATCACCCCGAACATCCTGCCCGGGCTCTCGATCAGCGCCGATCTGGGTAACGGCCCCGGTATCCAGGAGGTCGCCACCTTCTCCGTCGACGTCGCGGGCCCCAACGGCTCGGTGGCGGTGGCCAACGCCCACGGCACGGTGACCGGCGCGGCCGGCGGTGTGCTGCTGCGCCCCTTCGCCCGGCTGATCTCCAAGGCCGGTGACAGCGTCACCACCTACGGCGAACCCTGGAACATGAACTAACCG
>JAGQTW010000510.1 GCA_020438785.1 Mycobacterium sp.
CGCGAGGTGCGCGGCGCCTACCAGACGATGTTCGCGCGCGGGCTGACCCGCAAGACCTACCTGGCGCGCTCCTCGGCGACACCCGACGTCGATCTGCCCACCGTGGTTCGGAGCCGGATCATCAAGCGGCGCAGCCAGTTACAGGCCTTCGAAGAACCGGGCGAGCCGAATGCCGAAACACTGGTGGAGGCGCTCGGCGACGGCGTCTACCGGCTCACCCCCCACACCGGGCGCACCCACCAATTGCGGGTACACATGGCCGCACTGGGCCTGCCCATCGACAACGACCCGCTGTACCCCGACGTGATCGACGTCGCCGCGGACGACTTCACCGCTCCATTGCGACTGGTGGCCCACCGGTTGGAATTCGACGACCCGCTCACCGGCGAATCGCGTAGCTTCGTCTCGAGTCGCGGCCTCGCCGACGATCCGCACTGACCGACCAGGAGACCTGATGTCCAACCCCGTCGACGACCGTCCCGTCAACCTGCAGGCGTTCGACAACCTGCCCCCCGACGCCCCGGTGGTGATGATCAACCTGCTGAAGTTCCACCCCGGTGAGGGACTCGCGCACTACCTGACCTACTCGCGTGAGGTCCAACCGCACCTGGACCGGGTGGGCGGCAAGGTCCGCTACGCCGGCGCCAACCCGCACAACGTCATCGGCGACGGGGCGCGGCCGTGGTGGGACGCCATCCTGGTGGTGGAGTATCCGTCGCCCCAGGCGTTCGTCGACATGGTGCGCGACCCGGCGTATCAGAAGGTGCACGAGCATCGGGCCGCCGCACTCGAGCAGGGTGACCTGGTCGCGACGTCGCAGTGGCTCGCCGGCTGAGCGGCGCCGGGTACCGCTGGGGTATCTATGCCCTTCGGCTGTGACTTAAGGCCCCTAGCCGCACACAGTGATCTGGGTCACGATGCTGGCATGGATGACGACCACGAACTGATCCTGATCGCCGCGTACCGCAACCTCGACTCCGCCAAGACCGACTTCCGCGAGCTCGAGAAGCGGGTCAAGCACGGGCTCGAGGTGAAGGCGGCGGCCCTCGTCACCAAGGACGCCGACGGCCAGCCGCACGTCGTGGAGGCGCACAACAAGCACGGCCGGGTGGCGGCGGGGATGGGTGCCGGGTTGGGCCTGATGTTCGGCCTGTTCGTGCCGCCCTTCGGCCTCGCGGTGCTGGTCGGCGGGGCGGCGGGGGCGTTGGTTGCCTCGTTCGCCGATCACGAGGTGCGCACCGGCCTCAAGCGTGAGGTCGGTGAGGCCTTGCAGGCGGGCACCGGCGTGGTGATCTGCCTGGTCTACCCCAACGGCCGGGGACCGATGGAGTCCACGCTGTACCGGGCCGACGACTTCCGGGCGGTCCGGATGGACCGCACGTCGATCGAGAGCCTCGACGCGCTGGTGGCCGAGGAGATGGCGAAGATCGCGCCGTCGCCCTCGGAGCCGGCTAGCGCTGGCACGACGGACACCAGTACGTAACCCGCTCCCCGGTCGCGTCGGAGGACTCCGCACGCCGGATCGGGGTGCCGCAGCGCCGGCAGGGCCGGCCGGCGCGACCGTACACCCACAGTTCCTCACCCGGCCTGCGGTTGCCGGTCGTCGTGCGGTTGGTCCGTAACCGGTTGGCCCACAACATCTCTCGCGTGCGGGTCATGACGCGCAGGGGGTCGGGCAGGGTGCTGACCGCGCTGGTGGGCAGTCGGCCGAACACGAAACAAAGCTCGTTGCAGTACACGTTGCCCACCCCCGCCAGCACCCGCTGATCCAGCAGCGCGGCGGCGATCGGGCGGGCCGGGTCGGCGGCCAGGTTCGCCGCGGCACGGTGCGGATCCCAGTCGTCGCCGAGTAGATCCGGCCCGAGGTGGGCGACCGCGTCCTGGTCGTGCGCGCGGTCGAGCACCTCGAGCACGCCGAGATCGACTCCGGCGGCCCGGACGTCGCCGGTCTCCAGGATGATCCGGACCGTGTGGTCGGCCCGCGCGGGTCTGCCGCCGCGGGTGACCCGCCAGCTGCCGTCCATCTTCAGATGCGAGTGGATGCTGGCGTCGCCGACGCGGATGAACAGGTGCTTGCCCCGGCTGAGCACCTCGTCGACGACCCGACCGGAAAGGTCGACCGTGGCGTAGCGCGGCACGCGGATGTCGCAGCGGGTGAGCGTGGTGCCCACCAGGGCCTCGCGCAGGGTGGCCGCGGTGCGGAAGACGGTGTCGCCTTCGGGCATCAGGCCAGCCTAATGAGGGCCTTTCGTCACTAGGGCTCACCGGCGGTCCGCCGTACTTTGAATTCGTGCAGGTTCGAGCCCAGGTCACCAAGCAGAGGATCGTCGACGCCGCGGTCGACGTCTTCGACGAGATCGGCTTCGGCAGCGTCGACCTGAACGACATCGTCGATCGCGCCGATGTGACCAAGGGTGCGTTCTATTACCACTTCGCCACCAAGGAGGCGGTGGCCGCGGCCATCATCGAGGCGGCCGAGGTTGAGTTCACCGATGCGATGCTCGGCATCCTCTCGGCACCGCCGGCGGTGGAGAACCTGATCCGCTCGACGTTCGTCGCGGTGGCCCTGCACGAACGTGATCGCCTCAATCGGGTGGCCGACCAGCTGCGGCAGTCGTTGGCCCAGGTCAGCGCCGCTGGCGCGGCGACGTACCGACGCCGCCAGGACGTGGTGTTCGACGTGCTCACCGGCGCGGTCAGCCGGGGTATCGCCGAGGGCGACCTGCGCGGCGACATCGACGCCGACAAGGTCGCCCGCACGCTGTGGTCGTTCACCATCGGCAACCGGATCCTGTCCGTCGCGCTGGATCAGGACATCTTCGCCGGGCTGGCCAGCGTCTGGGAGCTGCTGCTGCGGGCGATCGCCACCCCGGAGTCCGAACCCTACTTCCAGCAGTTCGCGGCCCGGATGGCGCAGCAGCACTCGAGCCGCCGAGAGCTGAGCGGCTAGCGGATCCGCAGCCCGCGCGGCGTGCGGACGAAGCCCGCGTCGATCAGGGCATCGGCGGTGGCCCGCCGGTCGCCGTGCGCCGCGGCCTCCAGCACCGGCACACCGTCGAGCTTCTCGACGAGGATGCCGCCCACCCGCCCGGCGCCGACCAGCCCGGCCAGCGCGCCGGCCGCGGCCCGCTGTGCCTCGGGGTCGACGCTGAAGTTCAGCAGCGAGCGGCCGCCGCGCTCGGAGAACCAGACCAGCTCGCCGTCGACCAGCACCACCAGCGCCCCCGCCTTGCGGCCGGGCCGGTGGCCGGCATCGGCGTCCGGTCGGGTGGGCCAGGGCAGCGCCGCGCCGTACGGGTTGGCCGG
>JAGQTW010000511.1 GCA_020438785.1 Mycobacterium sp.
GTCGTATCGCAGCTTCGTCACCTGGCTGGCCGGGCAGGATCGCGACGCCGCGCACGCGGCGTGGCGCTCGGTGCTCGAGGGTTTCGACACCCCGACGCTGGTGGCCGCTCCGGCGGCGCCGGGTCCGCGGGCGGTGGACTCGTTCCGCATGTCGGCGGAGACCACGAAGGCCCTGGCGGATCTGGCTCGCGCCCAGCACACCACGGTGTCCACGGTGTTGCAGGCCGGCTGGGCTCAGGTGCTGATGTGGCTGACCGGCCGGCAGGACGTGGTGTTCGGCACCGCGGTGTCGGAACGACCGGTCGAGCTGGCGGGCGCGGATTCGATCGTCGGTCTGCTGATCAACACGGTTCCGGTACGGGCGAAAGCCGGCCCGGGCAGCACGTTGGCCGATCTGGTCGACCAAGTCCGGCGCGACCACAACGACACCCTCGAGCATCAGCACCTGGCCTTGACCGAGATCCACCATCTGGCCGGCCACGACCAACTGTTCGACACGATCTTCGTCTACGAGAACTACCCCATCGACCCCGCCGCGCTGCTGGCCGCGCACGATCTTGCGGTCACCGACCTCACCAGCCGGGAGTACAACCACTACCCGATATCGGTGACGGCCCTGCCCGGAGTGGAGCTGGGGCTGCGGGTCGAGTACGACACCCACAAGTTCGGTGCCACCGAAATCGCCACGGTGGTAGCGCGTTTCGAACGGGTGCTGGAGGCGATGACGGCCGACCCCGACCAGCTGGTCTCCGCGATCGGCGCGTTGGCGGAGGACGAGCAGCGCGACCTCGATCGGTGGGCGAATCGGGCCGTGTTGACCCGGCCGGCGCCCGCGCTGCCCACGATCATCGAGATGTTCACTGCCCAGGTGGCCCGAATTCCGGACGAGATCGCGATCACCTGCGCCGCTGCCACGTGGTCCTATCGGGAGCTCGACCAGGCGTCGAACCGACTGGCCCGGCAGCTGGTTGCCCGCGGCGCGGGCCCGGGATGCAACGTCGCATTGCTGTTGCCGCGTTCCGGGCAAGCGGTCATTGCCATCATGGCGGTGCTGAAGACTGGGGCGGCGTATGTACCGATGGATCCGGTGGTCCCGGACGCCCGGATCCATTTCATGCTGACCGATTCCGCGCCCGCCGCGATCGTCACGACGGCCGGGCTACGGCCCCGGCTGCCGGAATCGCCCGTACCGGTCGTCGAGGTCGATGACCCGCCCGACACCCAGCCCAGCATCGACTTCCCAGGCCCGGCGGCCGAAGACATCGCGTACCTGATCTACACCTCGGGCACCACGGGTGCACCGAAGGGCGTCGCGATCAGCCATCGCAATGTCACCCAGCTGCTGGCGTCCCTGCCGACGGAGCTCCCGCACTCGGGGGTGTGGCCGCTGTGTCATTCTCTGGCATTCGACGTATCAGTGTGGGAGATCTTCGGGGCGCTGTTGCGTGGCGGCCGGCTGGTGATCGTGCCCGAAGAGGTGGCCGCCGCGCCGGAAGACTTCAACGCCCTACTGGCCGCCGAACAGGTTACCGTCCTGACTCAGACACCCTCCGCCGCAGCGGTTCTGCCACCCGTGGGGCTTGCGTCGACCACCATGGTCGTGGTGGGCGAGGCCTGCCCCAACGAGGTGGTGCAGCGATGGGCAGCCAATGGGCGAAGGATGCTCAACGCCTTCGGTCCGACCGAGACCACGATGTGTGTTGCGATCAGTGCGCCGCTGACGGGGGAGCAGGGCGCGGTGCCGATCGGTGCGCCGGTGACCGAGGCGGCGTTGTTCGTTCTCGACGGCTGGTTGCGTCCGGTGCGCGCCGGCCTCGCCGGCGAGCTGTACGTCGCCGGAGCGGGGGTAGGCGTCGGCTATCTGAACCGTCCGGGGCTGACCGGGTCGCGGTTTGTGCCGTGCCCGTTCGGTCCGGCGGGGTCGCGGATGTATCGCACCGGGGACCTGGTGCGCTGGCGGGCCGACGGGCAGCTGGATTATCTGGGTCGCGTCGATGAGCAGGTCAAGATCCGGGGCTATCGCATCGAGCTCGGTGAGATCCAGACGGTGCTGGCCGGTCTCGACGGTGTCGAGCAGGCCGCGGTGATCGCCCGCGAGGACCGCCCCGGCGACAAGCGACTGGTCGGCTACGTCACCGGATCCGCCGATCCCAACGAGATCCGCACCCGACTCGGTGAACGCCTGCCGGCGTACATGGTGCCGGCGGCGATCGTGGTCATGGACGCGTTGCCGTTGACGGTCAACGGCAAGCTGGACCGGCGTGCGCTACCGGCACCGGAGAATGCGGGGCTGGGTGGCGAATATCGGGCACCCTCCACCCCAACCGAACTCGCAATCGGCGAGATCTGCGCGCAGGTGCTGGGCTTGGCGCAGGTGGGTGCCGACGATTCGTTCTTCGAGATGGGTGGGGATTCGATCTCGGCGATGCGGTTGATCGCTGCGGTGAACACGGCGCTGGATGTCG
>JAGQTW010000085.1 GCA_020438785.1 Mycobacterium sp.
CACTTGACGCTCTATAGGAGCATCTCTTGCGGAACCGCCCGCGACAGTCGCTCGTAGCCGGGCACAACGCACCTAGCTAACCTGCGCGTAGCGATGCCTCGTCCAGTTCGATGCCGACCACCTCGGCGACGCGGAACATGTCGGCGTCCCAGGCGAGCAGCGCAAGACCAACGCGGTTCGCCACTGCCGCGATCATGCAGTCGACCATCCCGCGCGGGGTTACCCCCGCTTGTCGACACCGTCGATAGATTCTCGCGGCGGCGGCGAAATCGGTGACGGCATCGAAGGGCGCCAAACCAAACCGGAGCAGCATGCGCCGCAGATCGTCCTCGCGCTCATCGTTACGCGCCCCGGCCAGCACCTCCATCAGCACCGGCTCGGTGACCATCAGCGGCCCATCGCCTGCGATCAGCTCGGCGATGCGCTGGTCGGCTGTACTGCCCGTGCCCCGGTCGTACTCGACCCACGCCGAGGTATCGGCCAGGATCACGCGGCGCCAGGCCCGGTATCGGACGGCACCTCGCCCATCGCGTGCGCACCCCGCATCGCCAGCGCCTGCTCGCGCGTCATCGGCTGGCCCGCCAGATGCCGCAGTGCAAGGTCAACGGCCTCGGTCTTGGTGTGGACCCCGTAGCGGCTCTTGATCGCCTCGACGTAGACGTCCTCGATTTCGATATTGGTACGCACCTTCGCCATACACGTAGATTACACCAAGCGTGTAAACTACGTGTACCGCGCTACCTCTGGCGATATGGCGACGACGGCGGCATCGAGTGGCTGACCAACCGGCAACTGCTCACTCCGGTGGCCCAGACCGATACCCGCCACCGCATAGATCACCGCGGCGATCACCGCCGAACCCACGGTGCTCAGGTCCACCCCGCCGGCGATGTCGGCCAGCGGTCCGACGTACAGCGTGGTGTTCACCGCCAGCACCCCAAAGACCGAACCGGCCGCCCACGCCAGCACCGCGGGCACGTTCCACCCGCCGGTGAACCAATACCGCCCGCCGCGCCGCCCGTGGGCGAACGCCTGCAGATCGACCGGGTCGTAGCCGACGCCGCGGGTGCGCAGCGCGCCGATGGCCAGCACCGCCACCCACGGGGTGATCACCGCGTTGAGTACCACCGTCATCGCCGTGACCGAACCGACCGCGTCGAACACGAAGACCCCGACGTAGAGCAGCACGATCGCGACGGCGGCGGTGATGATCGTCGTCTGGGTCCGCTTCAATTGCGGCGCAAGGCCTTCCAGGTCCAGGCCGCTGGCGTAGATGCACAGCACGCCCTGGCTCAGGCCGCCCAGCAGTGAGATCACCACGATCGGGAGCACGTACCAGGACGGGGCCGCGGCGACGAGGTCGTCGAGGTAGGAGTCGGTGGGGTTGGTGAAGCTCATCGCGGTGTAGGCGCCGAACAGGCTGGGCAGCAGGACGCCGACGAACATGCCCGCCCCCAAAGCGACGGTGATCTGCCGGTCGCTGAAGCGCGCCGCAGAGATCCGCCGGGTGTAGTCACCGATGGTGGGCCCATACGAGATCGGCGCCGCCGCGAACAGCACCGCGCACAGCGTCCAGGTCGGCCAGAAGCCGCCCAACGCGTACTCGCCGGAGGTCGCGCCGGGCTGGAAGCCGGCGGCGAACGCGATGACGCCGAGCACCATCAGCGCACCGACGACGGGCACCACGATCTTCTGCATGGCGACGATGGTGGCGTGGCCGTACAGTGCCACGGTCACCATCAGCGCCGCCACGACGGCGTAACCGACACCGCGCACGACGTTGGTCTCGGGCAGGCCGAACATCCGGTGCGCGGCGGCCACCAGGGCGTCACCGCTGGTCCACACCGTCACCGCGGCGAAGCCCAGCGCGATCGCCAAGGCCAACCCGGAACCGATGAAGCGGCCGCGGATCCCGAAGAACGCCCCGGAGGAGACGGTCATGTTCGTGCCGGTGCGCGGGCCGATGATCGCGGTGGGCAGCACCGCCAGCGTGCCGATCGCGATGCCGACCGCCATCGAGGTCAGCGTCTGCCAGAAGCTCAGCCCGAACATGATCGCGAAGGCGCCGAACAGGACGTTGGTCCAGGTGAGGTTCGCGCCGAGGAACACCGCGGACAGGTTGCGCGGGCTGGAGTCCCGGGCCGCCTCGGGTAGGTACTCGACGCCGGCGGCTTCGATGGCCCCGGCTCGGTCGGTGGTGGTGGAGGCCATCGGATGCTCCTTGTTGATTGTTACATCAATAGTGTTGATGTAGTGTTCAATAAAATCCGCAATCCGTCAAGGGGAAGGACGAAAGTGGTCGCGAGCGCTACCCGGGACGCCCGACGTAAGCTGCCGGCCGAGCGGCACGACGAACTGCTGCGCCGGGCGGTGGAGATCAGCCGCACCGACGGGCTCGGCAGGGTCACCCTGCGCAAGGTCGCCGCCGACCTCGGGGTCACCCCCGGGCTGGTCAGCCACTACTTCTCCTCGGCCGAGCAGCTGATCACCGCCGCCTTCCGGACCGCCGCCGCGGAGGACCTCGAAGCGGCCCGCGCGCTGATGGCCGACCAGCCGACACCGACCGCCAAGATCAACGCCCTGATGGACTACACCCTGGACGAGTCGAGCATGGACGTCAGCGCGCTGTGGCTGGAGGCCTGGAACCTGGGCCGCAGCAACCCGGCGCTGGCGGCCGAGGCGAACGCACTCACCGAGCAGTGGCTGTCCTGCATCGCCGAGGTGGTCCGCGCGGGCACGGCCGGCGGCGAGTTCCAGGTCGGGGACGCCGATGTCGCCGCGCGCCGGCTGCTGACCATGGTCGACGGGCTGGGCGCGCAGATGGTGGTGCGCGCGGTGGCGCCGGCCGAGCTCAAGCACATCGCCCGTTCGTACGTGATCTCCGAGCTACACCTCGACGTCAGCGGGTGACGAAGGAGACGACGGCCGCGCTGAACGCGTCGTTGTCGTCACCGGCCGCGGTGTGCCCGGCATCGGAGAGTTCGACGAACTCCGCGGCGGGAACCTTGGCCAGAAACTCCTGCACCCCTTCGGGACTCACCACATCGGAGAGCTTGCCGCGGATCAGCAGTATCGGGATGGTCAGCTCGACCGCCGCCTGCTCGAGTTGTTCGACGCGGACGAACGGGTCGTCGTTGGTCGGCTTCAGGAATGCCGGGTCCCAGTGCCAGAACCAGCGGCCGTCGCGGTGCCGCAGGTTCTTCTTGAGCCCGTCGAGGTTCTTCGGCCGCTTGCGGTGCGGCAGGTAGGCCGAGATGGCGTCGGCCGCCTGCTCCAGCGTCTCGAAACCGTGCACGTGGCTGACCATGAAGTCGTGGATGCGCGACGCGCCCTTCTGCTCGACCCGGGGCACCACGTCGACCAGAACCAGCTGGGTCACCTTCTGCGGCCCGGCCAGACGGGCGACCAGGATGCTGGTGAGCCCGCCCATGCTGGCCCCGATCAGCGCCACCGGCCTACCGATCTGATCGAGCACGTTCAGCACGTCCTTGGTCAGCGCCTCCACGGTGTACTCGCCGTTGGGCGCGCGGTCGCTGTCGCCGTGCCCGCGGGCGTCGAGGGCGATCACGTGGAAGCCCTGATCGGCCAGGACCTGACCGGTGTTCTTCCACGAGTATCGGTTCTGCCCGCCGCCGTGCAGCATCAGGATCGTCGGGTGCTGCGCCGCCGAGGCCGCGTCGCGGTTCCACTCGTCGCCCACCAGCGTCAGGTCCTTGTCGCCGCGGAACTCGACGGTGCGTGAAGCGCTCTTCGTGCTGCTCAACGGGCATCCTCTCGGCCGAGCCTGGCTTGCACGTTACCCAGCGGGGCGCGATGAGTTTCGCCGCCCCTGCCGGTCTGAGTTGTCGGTGCCCGTTGAAGGCCCGGGAGGGATGAAGCTGTGATGCCGACGATCACACCGTCACTGTGGTTCGACGATGACCTGGAGGAGGCCATGGCGTTCTACACGTCGGTCTTCCCGAACTCGTTCATCGAATACGTCCACCGCTACACCGACGCGGGTCCCGGCACGCCGGGCGAGGTGGTCTCCGCCGGCTTCGTCCTCGACGGCGCCCGATTCATCGGGATCAACGGCGGCCCGGTGTTCTCGTTCACCGAGGCGGTTTCGTTCGCCATCGAATGCCGCGATCAGGACGAGGTCGACTACTACTGGAATGCGCTGCTCGACGGCGGCCAGGAGTCCCAGTGCGGCTGGCTCAAGGACCGGTTCGGGCTCAGCTGGCAGGTGGTTCCCACCCGGCTGGTCGAGCTGACCAGCGATCCCGACGAGGCCCGGGCCGCCGCGGCGACACGGGCGATGCTCGGCATGCGCAGGATCGTCATCGCAGATCTGGAGGCCGCCGCGGCCAACCGCTGACGCTGCTCCCGGGCGCTACCGGTAGCCTTTCGCCCGAGCGGGGGCAAATCCGCCCCAGCGCCCGAAGAGGAGCCAGCATGGCCGACGAGGCTGACGTGCCCGAGGGCCCCGAGGACGGCCCGGACGACGTCGTCGTCGCCGCCGAAGCCGACGCCGAGGCGGTCGAGGAGGCGAGTGCCGACTCCGGGGCCGACGCGGAGGCCGAGGCCAAGGCCGACGCGAAGCGGCCGTGGTCGCACGTGCGGCTGGCTCTCACCGTGGGGTTGGCCGCGGTGGTCGCGCTGGCGGGCCTGACCGGATGGCTGGGCTACTGCGCGTATGAGGCCCGCCAGGCCGAGCAGCTCAGGCAACAACTGGTGCAGGTCGGCAGGCAGGGCGCGATCAACCTGACCACCATCGACTTCCAGCACGCCGACGCCGACGTGCAGCGCATCCTCGACTCCGCGACCGACGCCTTCTACGACGACTTCGCCAAGCGGTCCCAGCCCTTCATCGAGGTCGTCAAGCAGGCCCAGTCGAAATCGGTGGGCACCGTCACCGAAGCCGGCCTGGAGTCGGTGAACGGCACCGAGGGCCAGGTGCTGGTGGCCGTCACCGTGCAGACCTCGAATCGCGGCGCGGCCGAACAACAGCCGCGGCTGTGGCGGATGCGCCTGACGGTCAAGAAGGTCGGCGACGACGCCAAGGTCTCGAAAGTGGAGTTCGTACCGTGAGCACACCCGAGGACAAGGCCGCCGACGCGGTCGAAGAGGAGACGACGGCCACCGAGGTCGGCGATTACGACGCCGAAGCCGTCGACGCCGACGACACCGAGGCCGTGGCACCGGCGGAACCCGAACCCGGCAGCCGCTGGGCCCGCGTGCTCGCCTTCGGCGTGCTGCCGGTGCTGGCACTGCTGCTGGGCGGGGCGGCCGGTTACCTGCGCTACGACTACTCCTCACGCCACGATGCCGACACCGCCGGCACCGAGTCGGTGCAGGCCGCGCGGGACTCCACCATCGCGCTGCTGAGCTACAAGCCGGAATCGGTGGACAAGGACCTCACCGCGGCCCGCGACCGGCTCACCGGAAGCTTCCTGGACGCCTACACCCAGTTGGTCAATACCGTCGTCATCCCGGGCGCCAAGGAGAAGAAGATCTCCGCGGTGGCTCAGGTGCCCGCTGCGGCATCGGTGTCGGCCAAACCCGATCATGCGGTGGTGCTGGCCTTCGTCGACCAGACCGTCGTCGTCGGCAACGACGCGCCGACCCGCACCGCCTCCAGTGTGCGGATCACGCTGGAGAAGGTCGGCGGCCGTTGGCTGATCTCCGGATTCGAACCGGTCTAGCCGACGATGCCCGAACCGCGCTGGATCGACGTCGCCGCCCCGGCGGTGCAGATTCGCGCGCTCACCTGGGGACCGGCCGACGGCCCGATCGCCTTGTGCCTGCACGGTTTTCCCGACACCGCATACGGCTTCCGCAAGCTGGCCCCCGCGCTGGTGGCGGCCGGGTACCGGGTGATCGCACCGTTCATGCGCGGTTACGTGCCCTCGTCGGTGCCGTCGGACGGCAGCTACCACATCGGGGCGCTGATGGACGACGCCTTGCAGGTGCGCGCGGCGTGCGACCCGACCGACCGCGACGTGGTGATCGGGCACGACTGGGGTGCGATCGCGGCCACCGGCCTGGCGGCGATGCCGCAGAGTCCGTTCGCCAAGGCCGTCATCATGTCGGTGCCGCCGTCGGCGGCGCTGCGTCCGGACGGCCCGGTGCGCGACCGCGGCAAACTGCTCCGGCTGCTACCCGCCCAACTGGTGCGCAGTTGGTACATCTCCTACTTCCAGCTGCCGCTGCTACCGGAACGCTCGACGTCGTGGATCCTGCCGCTGCTGTGGCGGCGGTGGTCGCCGGGCTACAACGCCGCCGAGGACCTGCGCCACGTCGACGCCGCGATCGGGTCGCCGGAGCGCTGGCGTGCCGCGCTGGGCCCATACCGGGCGACAATCCGCAACACCCGGCCGCCGGCCCGCTACGCCGAACTGCACAAATGGTGGACCGAGCGGCCGCAGCTGCGGACGCTGTACCTGCACGGCGACGACGACGGTTGCATGACACCGGAATTCACCCCGTGGGTTCGCGATGCGCTGCCCGCGGGCAGCGACGTCCGGGTGGTCGAGAACGCCGGGCACTTCCTGCAACTCGAGCAGCCGGAGACCGTGGGCCGGCTGATCGTCGACTTCCTCGGCACCGATTGAGCCCGTGCCCGCGGATCGGGTGATGGCGGCGGCCGACGCGCAGCTGTACTGGATGTCGGCCAAGGTGCCCAACGACCAGTTCCTGTTGTTCGGCTTCGACGGATCACCGGACCGGGTCGACGACGCCGTCGCCGAATTGCGCCGGCGCGCCGAATCCTGCGGCGAGCTGCGGCTGCGGGTGATCGACGACGCGGCGTGGCGTTTCCCCCGCTGGCGAACCGGTGACGTAAAGCCCGACCAGTTCGTCGTCGCCGAACACCCCGGGGACTGGCAGGGCTGCCTGGATGCGGTGGCGCGGCTCGGCCAACTCGACGCCCGCCGAATGGCGTGGCGTGCGCACGTCTTTCCGGGCGTCGGCGGGATCCCGCGCGTCACCGGTCCCGGCTCGGTCGTGGTGGTCCAGATGAGCCACGCGTTGGGGGACGGCTCCCGGTCGGCGGCGCTGGCCGGTGCGCTGCTCGGCCGCGCTGCACCCGTGCCCGCCGCTGGTGCACCGGACGTCGGCTCTCTGCCCCGGCGGGCGGTGACCGCGGCGCGCGCACACCGCCGGCTGGTCCGGGACACCGAGGCGGGGCTGGTGCCTCCGCCCGGGCTCAACCGCCCGCCGCTGAGTGTCAACGACCGGCCCGGCGAGCACACCGTGATCCGCACGGTGGTTGTGCGCCGGGACCGGCTGCCCGGGCCGACGGTGACGGTCGGCGCCCTCGTGGTGATCGCCGAGGCGCTGTCGGGGTATCTCGCCGAGCGCGGGGAGGACATCACTCGGCTCGGTGCCGAGGTCCCGACGGCCGGGCCGGGAGACGGCAACGCGCACAACAACTTCCGCAGTGTCGGTGTCGGGCTGTATGCCCAGCTGGAGCCAGCCGCCCGGGCCGAGGCGATCGCCCGGGAGCTGGCCGGGCACCGCCGCCGCGGGGCGCATCCGGCCATGCGGGCTTCGGCCGCCGCGTTCGCCGCGGTGCCGCCGGTTTTGTTGCGTTGGGGGATCGGGCAATTCGATCCCAGCGAGCGCTCGGCGGTGGTCAGCGGCCACACGGTGGTGTCCAGCGTGAACCGGGGGCCCGCCGACCTGTCGTTCGGCGGCTGCCCGGTGGTGCTCACCGCCGGTTACCCCGCGCTCTCGCCGATGATGAGCCTGACCCACGGGGCGCACGGCATCGGCGATGTGCTGGCGATCAGCGTGCACGCCGACCCGGTCAACGTCGACGTGGACGACTATCTGCTGCGGTTGCGCTCCGCGCTGGGGCTCAACCCTCGTGGGCGGGCGTGACGTCGGCGGCGATCAGCAGTTCCTCGTGCAGTTCGAACCAGGCAGTGTGGTAGGAGTCGACGACCGGCTCGGATAGCCACACCGTGTCGCCGGACCGGATCTTGCCCAGCGCCGCCTCGAGCTTGTCGGCATAGCCACGCAGCCGCGGAATCTGCTGTCCCGCAGTGTCGATGACCGCCCGTACACGAGCATGCACGTGCTCGAGCCGGGCCAGCACCTCGGCGTCGTAGTCGGCGTCCTGGTGGGTGTTGGGCTCGCCGTCGCGCAGCGTCCAGTCCGAGACCACGATCTTGAAATCGGCGTTGGCGGAGCGGAACTCCTCATACGCCGACGCCATCGAGGCTCGGTCGATCCCGCTGCGTTCCTGCTGCAGCAGCCACTCCAGCCGGCTGCGGCCGTCGGGGCTGAGCTTGAGCTTGCGCCCGGCCGGCGACAGCAGGCCCGCCTCGGTCCCGGCCGCGATCGCCTGCGCCACGCTGGCGGCATCCTCGTCGACGGTGGCCGCCAGGTCGGCCGGGCTCACCTCGCCCTTGAGTCGAACGGCCTGCAACACCTTGAGCTCAACCATGACTCCACTCTGCCATCCGGGCGCGCGCCGATCGGTAACGGCGTCGGCGGTGATGCTCTAGGTTTGCAGACGTGACTGCCTACTCGGACGCCGCCAACGTCGGACTTCTCGTTCTGCGCCTCGTCCTCGGCCTCACCATGGCCGCGCACGGTTATAACAAGTTCTTCGGCGGCGGCCGCATCAAGGGCACCGCGGGCTGGTTCGAGAGCATCGGCATGAAGCCCGGCACCTTCCACGCCCGGGTGGCCGCCAGTACCGAACTGTCGGCCGGCCTCGGGCTGGCGGTCGGGTTGCTGACTCCGGTCACCGCGGCGGGTTTCGTGGCGCTGATGCTCGTCGCGGCGTGGACGGTGCACCGGCACAACGGCTTCTTCATCGTCAAGGAGGGCTGGGAGTACAACCTGGTACTCGCCGTCGCCGCGGTGGCAGTGGCCGCCCTGGGGGCGGGCAGGTTCAGCCTGGACTACGTGTTGTTCCGCGGCACGAGCTGCTACGACCTGTTGCACGGCTGGTGGGGCTTCCTGATCGCCGCCGGGTTGGGACTGGCCGGCGGCATCGGTCAGCTGGCGATCTTCTACCGTCCGCCCGCCAAGACATAATTCCGCGAGCAGACACCAAGGAGCCCGCGTTCCGGCGTGTCGCGGGACGTTTGCGTCTGCTCGGCGCGGAAAGTGATTCCGCGGACCTAGAACACGTTCTAGTCTTGCCCGCATGGGATTTCTGAAGCAGGAAGTACCCGTCATCGACTTCGAGACGTGGAGCCGCGGAACGCGCGCCGAGAAGATCAAGCCGATGGCCAAGCACTGGGCCGAGGTCGGGTTCGGCACCCCGGTGGCGCTGCACCTGTTCTACGTGGTGAAGATCCTGCTCTACATCTTCGTCGCGGCACTGTTCGCATTGGCCACCAAGGGAATTGACGGCTTCGGCAATATCTCCCGGTGGTGGTCGGAGCCGATCGTCTTCGAGAAGGTCGTGCTCTACACGATGCTGTTCGAGGTGGTCGGCTTCGGCTGCGGCTTCGGCCCGCTGAACAACCGTTTCTTCCCGCCGATGGGCTCCATCATCTACTGGCTGCGCCCCGGCACCATTCGGCTCCCGCCGTGGCCCGACCGGGTGCCGCTGACGAAGGGCGATAGCCGCGGCCCGGTCGACGTCCTGCTCTACGGCGCACTCGTCGTCATGCTGATCGTGGCGCTGTTCTCCGACGGCACCGGCCCCATCCCGGCGCTCGGCACCGAAGTGGGCCTGCTGCCGACGTGGCAGATCGTCGCCGTCCTGGTGCTGCTGGCGCTGGCCGGCCTGCGCGACAAGGTGATCTTCCTGGCCGCCCGCGGCGAGGTCTACGGCAGCTTCGCGGTGGCGTTCCTGTTCGCCGGGGTCGACATCATCCTGGCCGCGAAGCTGGTCTGCATGGCGATCTGGATGGGGGCCGCCACCTCCAAGATCACCCGCCACTTCCCGTTCGTGATCTCGACGATGATGTCCAACAGCCCGGTGATGCGGCCGCGCTTCCTCAAACGCGCGTTCTTCGCGAAGTTCCCGGACGACCTGCGCCCCGGCCGGCTCTCCCATCTGCTGGCCCACATCAGCACCGCCATCGAGATGCTGATCCCGCTGGCGCTGTTCTTCTCCCACGGCGGCTGGCCCACCGCGATCGCCGCGTTCGTGATGGTGTGCTTCCACCTCGGCATCCTCTCGGCGATCCCGATGGGGGTGCCGCTGGAATGGAACGTCTTCATGATCTTCTGCGTGCTGTCGCTGTTCGTCGCGCACGCCCACATCGGCATCACCGACCTCACCACCCCGTGGCCACTGGTGCTGTTCGCGGTGCTGGCCGCGACGGTGATCCTGGGAAACATGTTCCCGCGCAAGATCTCCTTCCTGCCCGGCATGCGCTATTACGCCGGCAATTGGGACACCACGCTGTGGTGCATCAAGCCGTCGGCCGAGGAGAAGATCGACAAGAACCTCATCGCGATCGTCAACATGCCCGCCGCCCAGCTGGAGAAGTTCTACGGCAGCAAGGAGGCCGCGCAGATCCCGATCTACATGGGGTACGCCTTCCGCGCGTTCAACACCCACGGCAAGGCGCTGTTCACCCTCGCGCACCGGGCGATGGCCGGGCAGAACGAAGACGACTACTCGATCACCGACGGCGAGCGGATCTGCAGCATGGCCATCGGCTGGAACTTCGGCGACGGGCACATGCACAACGAACAGCTGATCCACGCGATGCAGCAGCGGTGCCGTTTCGAGCCGGGCGAGGTCCGGGTGGTGCTGCTCGACGCCCAGCCGATACACCGGCAGCGCCAGGCCTACCGGCTGGTCGACGCCGCCACCGGCGAGTTCGAGACGGGCTGGGTGGCCGTCGCCGACATGGTCACCCGCCAGCCCTGGGACGACGACCTACCGGTGCACGTGACCAGCGGCACGTAGTCGGCCCGTTGAGACCGCATACAGATCGAAATTCTGCTGGAAATCTCGCTCTGACTGCGGTCTCAACGCCGCGGATGGGGTCTCCTGACCGAACGGTTGGTTGGCCCCGCGGGAATGCCGCCCGAAGCGGCGTGTTAGAAATCGACGACCAACAAAAACTCGAGAAGGAGAACGTCGATGGCTGAAGCAGTCATTGTCGAGGCGGTGCGATCACCAGTCGGCAAGCGCAACGGCGCACTGTCCGGTATCCATCCGGCCGAACTGTCCGCTCAGGTGCTCAACGGCCTGGTCGAGCGTGCCGGTGTGGAGCCGGCCCTGGTCGACGACGTGATCTGGGGCTGCGTCATGCAGGCCGGCGAGCAGGCACTCGACATCGCCCGTACGGCGGCGCTGTCCGCCGGTTGGCCCGAGACCGTCGCGGGCGTGACCGTGGACCGCCAGTGCGGCTCCAGCCAGCAGTCGCTGAACTTCGCCGTCGCCGGCGTGATCGCCGGCCACTACGACGTCGTCGTCGCCGGTGGGGTCGAGTCGATGTCGCGCACCCCGATGGGCGCCTCGCTCGCCAACGGAGGCAACCCCTACGGCGAGTCGTTCAAGGCGCGCTACAGCAAGACCCCGAACCAGGGCGTGGGCGCTGAGATGATCGCCGAGCAGTGGGGCTTCAGCCGCACCCAGCTCGATGAGTTCTCCCTGCGGTCGCACGAGAAGGCCGCCGCCGCACAGGATGCCGGCGCCTTCAAGGACCAGATCGTCGGCATCAAGACCAAGGACGCCGACGGCAACGACACCGTGGTGCTCGAGGACGGCGGCATCCGCCGCGGCGGCACCGTCGAGTCGATGGCGAAGATCAAGCCCGCGTTCAAGGAAGACGGCGTGATCCACGCCGGTAACTCCAGCCAGATCTCGGACGGTTCGGCCGCGTTGCTGATCATGTCGGCCGAGAAGGCCAAGAGCCTGGGCCTCAAGCCGCTGGCCAAGGTGCACACCGCGACGCTCGCCGGCGCCGACCCCGTGATCATGCTGACCGCGCCGATCCCGGCCACCCAGAAGGCCCTGAAGAAATCCGGTCTGACCGTCGACGACATCGGCGCCTTCGAAGTCAACGAGGCCTTCGCGCCGGTGCCGATGGCCTGGCTGAAGGACATCGGGGCCGACGAGAAGAAGCTCAACCCCAACGGCGGCGCGATCGCGCTGGGCCACCCGCTCGGCGGATCCGGTGCCCGGATCCTGACCACGCTGCTCTACCACATGCGGGACAACAACATTCGCTACGGTCTGCAGACCATGTGCGAGGGTGGCGGTCAGGCCAACGCCACCATCCTTGAGCTCCTGTAGGCGTGACCGACGTCGAGGCACCCGCCGCTCGCTACGAGCGGCGGGGCAACGTCGCACTCATCACCATCAACCGGCCCGAGGCCCGCAACGCCGTCAACGGCGCGGTCAGCACCGCGGTCGGTGACGCGCTCCAGCGGGCGCAGGACGACTCCGAGGTCTGGGCCGTCATCATCACCGGAGCCGGTGACAAGTCATTCTGCGCCGGAGCCGACCTGAAGGCGATCTCGCGGCGGGAGAACCTGTTTCACCCGGAGCATCCCGAATGGGGGTTCGCCGGCTACGTCAGCCACTTCATCGACAAACCAACCATCGCCGCGGTCAACGGCGCCGCGTTCGGTGGCGGCACCGAACTCACCCTGGCCAGCGACCTCGCGGTCGCCGTCGAGAGCGCCCGGTTCGGCCTGCCCGAGGTCAAGCGCGGTCTGATCGCCGCCGCCGGTGGGGTGTTCCGCATCGTCGAGCAGTTGCCGCGGAAGGTCGCCATGCGACTGCTGGTCACCGGTGAACCCATCACCGCCGCCGAGGCGCTGCGGTGGGGCCTGATCAACGACGTGGTGCCCGACGGCACCGTCGTCGATGCCGCGCTGGCGCTCGCCGAACGGATCACCGTCAACGCACCGCTGGCCGTGCAGGCCAGCAAGCGGGTTGCCGCCGGTGTGGACGAGGGCACCATCACCGCCGACGAGATCGGCTGGACCCGCACCATGCGCGAGATCGGCGCGCTGATGCGCTCGGAGGACGCCAAGGAGGGTCCCCTGGCGTTCGCCGAGAAGCGTCAGCCGGTCTGGAAGGCCCGCTGAACTAGCTGTTCGGCACCTTGGTGGTGGTGGCGGGACTGGCCGTGGTGGTCGCCGGGGCCTCGCTCGAGGTGGGCTCCGCCGAGGTGCTGGGGGCGGCACTGGTCGACGTCGTGGTCTCGGTGCTCGAGGTGCTCGGCGTCGTCGTCGTGGAGCCCGCCGCCGGCGGGGTCAGCACGGTGTCGATCATGTAGATGTAGGCACCCTTGGCGCTGTAGGCGCACACGACCTTCGCGGTGTCATTGATCTTGACGTCGCCGCCCTTGCCGGTGACCGTGACCGGTCGGCCGTCCTGGGTAGGCATCTTGCCCGCGACGTTCTGCGGGCCCAGGTAGCCCAGCACCATGTGGTAGAAGAGCGTCGGCAGCAGCACGGTCGGGTCGTTCTTCAGCGTCGCCAGGGTCGCCTCGTCGAGCTTCGCGAACGCCTCGTTGGTGGGCGCGAAGACGACGTAGGGACCGCCGTCGAGCACGCTGACGATGTTCACCGCCGGGTTCAGCTTGCCGGAGATGGCCGAGCTGAACGTGCTCAGGTCCGGGTTGGACGCGATGGCCGCCGAGGCGACCTGGCTGCCCATCCCCATGAACGAGCCGGCGCCGCCGGGCACCTGCGCCTTGTAGGCGTCGCAGCCCGGGCCCTGCGGATCGGGCAGCTGGCTGACGCTGGTCACCGGGGCCTCCGGGGCCGTCGGCGCCGCGGTGTCGGTCGGGGCGGTGACCGGATCGGCGTAGGCCTGCACGGCCGTCGGGATGGCGACGGCGATCGCGGCGAAGGCGGCGGCGACGCCGAGGGTCTTGGTACGAGTGCTCACTTCGGTTCCTCTTGCTATCGGGATTCGGCGTTGACGCGGCCCCCTACGTGGTACTTCGGCGGCCGGACGCCCGGGGCATCGTATCGGCAGCCCCGCGACCGACCCAAAACGTGACGAAGAATCGCAGGTCAACGGCACTGTGGTGGGAGCCGCCGGCCGGTGCTGTCATGCTGAGCGGGTCGCCTGTCGCAGAGGAGCATGAGCCGGTGATCATCACCATCCGAGGGCACACCCCAGACGTGCATCCCGAGTCGTGGGTGGCCCCCAACGCCACCCTGATCGGCCGGGTGCGTCTCGCCGCCCGGGCCAGCGTCTGGTACGCGGTGACGTTGCGGGCCGAGGCCGAGCCGATCGACATCGGCGCCGGGACCAACATCCAGGACGGGGTGACCGTCCATGTCGACCCCGAGTATCCGGTCCGGGTCGGAGCCGGGGTCACCGTCGGGCACAACGCCGTGCTGCACGGATGCACCATCGAGGACGGCGCCCTGATCGGAATGGGCGCCATCGTGCTCAACGGCGCGGTGGTCGGCGCCGGATCGACGGTGGCCGCCGGGGCGCTGATCCCGCAGGGTGTCGTGGTGCCACCGCGCTCCCTGGTGGCCGGCGTGCCCGGCCGGGTGCGGCGCGAGCTCAGCGACGCCGAGGTGATGGCCAACCGCGACAACGCCGCGGTCTACGAGCGGCTCGTCGAACTGCACCGCGAGGCGACGTAGGCCAATTGCACTGCGGCGGGGAATCTCACAGCGACGTCAGGTTTGCGTCACCTCCGGGGTGCCGATCTTTCGTAACGTGGAGAGAATGCGAATCCTGGTCACCGGCGCCACCGGCTATGTGGGTTCACGGCTGGTCGCCGAGTTGATCGAGACCGGGCACGACGTGGTGGCGGCCACCCGGGACCCGTCGAAGCTGGGCCGGTTCGGCTGGTGCGACCGGGTGCAGGCGGTATACCTGGACGCCGACGACCCGTCGTCGGTGGCGGCCGCGTTCACCGTCGCCGCGCCCGTCGATGTCGTCTACTACCTGGTGCACGCGATCGGCCAGCCCGACTTCCGCGATCGCGACAACGCCGCCGCCGCCCACGTCGCCGCGGCCGCCGCCGCTGCCGGTGTGCGCCGCATCGTCTACCTCGGCGGTTTCGTGCCCGACGGCGACACCCTTTCGGAGCATCTGGCCGGCCGCGCCGAAGTCGCCGACGCGCTAAGTGTCGAGGGCGGCCCCGAACTGGTCTGGCTGGGCGCCGCCGTGATCATCGGCGCCGGGTCGACGTCGTTCGAGATGGTGCGCTACGTCGGCGACCGGTTCTGGGTGATCCCGCTGCCCCCGTGGGCCGAGCACCGGATGGATCCGATCTCGGTGCGCGATGTGCTCTACTACCTGCTCGCCGCGGCCGATCCGGAGCGCGTCGCGGCCGGGGCCTACGACCTCGTCGGCCCGACCACCACCACCTACCACCGGCTGCTGGGCAGCTATGTCCGCGCGGCCGGCGAGCGGCGAGCCGGGATCCCGGTATACGACGTGGTGCCCAGGGGCATCGTCGGCCGGCTGGCCGGGGCGGCGGTGCCGGTGCCGAGCGGTCTGGCCGCCGACCTCATCGAGTCGCTGGACCATCCGATGACGGCCTCCGACACCGTGTTGGGTGACTACGTGCCGGACCCGCCGGACGGTCTCACCAGCATCGACGACGCCGTCGCGGCGGCGGTGTCGAGTCCGGCTCCGCGGCCCGTCGACCAGCTTGCCGACCCGCACCACCTGGCCGACAGCGACCCGTTGTGGGCCGGGGGTGACGCGTTGCGGTTGCGCCAGATGGCCGGGGCGGTGAGCCCGGCCGGGGCCCGCCCCGCGCTGGGCCTCATCGACGCCGTGCCCGGACCGGTCGCCGGTGTTCTGCGCACCGGACTGGACATGCTGCTCGCCGTTGCGAAAGCTGTTCCGTGATGACGGGACTGGGTGACATCCGGGCGGCCGCGGTCAACGAGGCCGTGCCGTATCAGGAATGGCCGTCGGTGGTGCGCCGCCGGCGCGTCATCGTCTGCGTCATCCTGGTGTGCGGGGCGGCGCTGCTGGGCTACTCGCTGAGCCGGCGCCCCGGCGACGAGACGTTCTACTGGCTGACGCTGGGCCTGGCCGCGGTGTGGATGGCGGGCGCCTTCCTGTCCGGGCCGCTGCACCTGGGGTGCATCCACTGGCGCGGCCGCAATCAGCGACCGGTGCTCACCGGCCTCGGCATCGGGCTGGCCCTCGGGGTGGTGTTCCTGCTCGGCGGGCTGGTGGTCCGCGAGATCCCGGCGGTCGCCGAACGGGTCACCCGGGTGCTGGAGTACACCAACCACGGCAACCTCGCCCTGCTCGTGGTGATCACCCTGGTGAACGGGTTCGCCGAGGAACTGTTCTTCCGGGGCGCGCTGTACACCGCCCTGGGCGCCTTCCATCCGGTGCTGATCTCGACCCTGCTCTACGCGGTGGCGACGTCGGCGAGCGGCAACCCGATGCTGGGCTTCGCGGCGCTCATCCTGGGCGCGGTGTGCGCCTGGGAACGCCGGGCCACCGGCGGTGTGCTGGCACCGGTGCTGACCCATGTGGTGTGGGGACTGCTGATGGTGCTGGCACTACCGCCGGTGTTCGGCCTGTAGCTCAGCGCAGGGGATGGGCGATCTCGTCGCGCGGCATGCGCGCCGCGACGAGGGCCACCGCGGCCAGGGCCAGCGGCGCGATACCGGCGACGGCGAAGATCAGCTCGACCGGCACCACCTTCGACAGCGGGCCCGCGACGGCCATCGACACCGGCATGAACGCCAGGGAGACGAAGAAGTCCAGGCTCGACACCCGGCCCAGCATCGCCGCCGGTACCCGGCGCTGAAGGAGCGTGCCCCAGATGACCATCCCCGCGCCGTCGGCGACGCCGACCACGAACAGCGCGAGCACCATCAGCGGCAGCGAGGACGTCGCGCCGACGACCGCCAGGGGCAGCGAGCCCACGCCCCACATCGTCATCATCACCGTGAGGTAGCGCCGCGGCAGCAGCCGCGAGGACACCACCAACGCGCCGAGTGCGCTGCCGAACCCGAATGCGGCGAGCAGGAAGCCGTACACCTGCTCCCCGTGGGCGAAACGTTCCCGCGCGATGAACGGCAGCAGCACGTCGATCGGACCCAGCGCCACGAACACCCAGGTGCTGGCGAACAGCAGCGTCCAGCGCAGCCACGGGGTACGCACCACGAAACGCAGGCCCTCCCGCAAATCGGTCAGCGGATGCGGGATCTCGCGCTCCACGGCCAACACGATGTGCTCGCCGCCGGCCGGCCGCATCGACACCAGCAGGACCAGGCCTGCGGTGAACAAGGCGGCCACCGTCACCGCGCCGAGCGACGGGAACGTCGCGCCGACCACGATGCCGGCGACGGCCGGCCCGATCGCCTGCTGCAGGGTCGGGCGGATCGCGCCCTCGACACCGTTGGCCGCCAACAGGTGTTCGGCGGGCAGGATGCGCGGCAGGTAGGCACTGTAGGCGGGAAAGAAGAACGCCGCGCCCACACCGAGGACCGCGCTGGCAACGGCCATGTGCCACAGCCGCAACGAGCCCATGCTGCCCAGGACCGCCATCGCGCCGGTGGCGGCGACGTTCGCGGTCTCGACCGCGATGATGATGGCGCGCTGGTTCACCCGGTCGGCCACGATGCCGCCGACCAGAATGAACGCCAGCAGGCCCGCCGCCAGGCAGGCCGCGACCAGCGACAGCGCGGCCGGGTCGTCGGCCAGCGAGATGACCTGAAGGGCCATCACCACGGTCCACATGCCCTCGGCGAACAGCGAGATCGACATCGCCGCGATCAGCAGGCGGAACTCGCGGAACCGGAAGGGTGCGAGCACGCGCCAGCCGCCGGGTGTCCTCACCGGCGTTACGTCGCAGGGCGTGCTCATGGCATCGATGCTCCCCGATCGAAGCGGGTTCAGTCCAACGAATTTCGGCTCAGAACAGGTCGTCGAGGGTTGGGATCCGCCGCCCCGCCAGCTTGTAGGCGACCCACTGGTTCATCGACACCCCCTGCTCGGCTGCCTCCACCGTCAGCCGCTCGTGCAGCTCCGGTGAGGTGCGGACGGTGAACTGACCGCTGTAGGTATGGTCGGTCAGGGACTTGGGCGGGTCCATCTCGGCGAGGATCTCCTCGACCCGGGCCTGCACCAGTTCGATCGCCTCGTGCGGGGTGAGCGCGAGGGCGTGCAATCCGGGAAATTCCAGGCAGATCGCCCGGTAGAGGCAGTGCGTCGCAGACCATTCGGCTCGGTAGGTGTAGTTGGGCGGATGCGTCATCTGCCGATGATGGCGCAGCGGTCCGACAGGTGGAGCTGTGCCACCGCTCCGGGAACGGAACTCTTCTTCAGAATCCGCTACCACCGGCGATACCAGGTATCACCGGCGATAGCGAGTTTTGAGTAAGGGTGCCCGGAAATACGGCCCGGCCGCGCTACTCGTCGGTGAAGGTGGGCCTGCGGTGCTCCTGGAACGCCCGAGTGCCCTCGCGGAAGTCACGCGATGTCAACAGGATTGCCTGGCCGTCGACCTCGCGCCCGATCGCGTTCTCGAGTTCGGTCAGTGTCGCGGCGTTGATGGCCTGCTTAGTCTTGCGCAGCGAGATCGCCGGGCCCGACACCAGGGTGTCGACCACCGTGGCGACCGCGGCCTCCAGTTCGTCGGCCGGATGGACCGAACTGACCAAGCCGAAGTCGTAGGCCTCGGTGGCCGAAATGCGTTCGGCCAGAAGGGCCATCCGCATCGCGCGGATCCGGCCGATCGCGGCGGCCACCAGTGCCGAGGCCCCGCCGTCGGGCATCAGCCCGATCTTGGTGAAGGCCAACAGGAAGAACGCCTTCTCCGAAGCCACTACGACGTCGCAGGCCAGTGCCAGCGACACCCCCACACCCGCGGCGGGTCCCTGAACCACGGCCACCACCGGCTTGGGCAGCGCGGTGATCGCACGGACCGTCCGATTCGCTTGCGCCAGAACGTCATCGGCGGCCGGGTCTTCCTTCCGTCGCGCCTGATCCTCCGCGCTGATTCCCGCCCCCGAGCAGAATCCGCGTCCGGCCCCGCCGAGCCGGACGACCCGCACCCGCGGATCGCTGCCAGCCTGCTCCAGTGCATCGGCCAGCGTCCGCAGCATCGCCGCGGTCAACGAGTTCAGGCTGTCGGGCCGGTTCAGGGTCAGCGACAACACGCCGTCCTCGAGGGCCACCGTGAGCTCCGGGTGGCCGGCGTAGGTCTCGGGCGAGTCGATGGTGGTCATGGGCGGGAGCCTAACGTCGCGGGAAGTGATGTAAGTACGCTAACCGGGCGGTCAACCAACTGGAAGGTAGGGCAATGGCGGGACCACTGCAGGGTTTGCGAGTTGTCGAACTGGCCGGCATAGGACCGGGCCCGCACGCCGCGATGATTCTCGGCGACCTAGGCGCCGACGTCGTCCGGGTCGAGCGGCCCGGCAAGGGCCCCGGCATCCAGACCAACGCCAGCAACGACTACCTCATGCGCAACCGGCGTTCGGTGGCCGCCAACCTCAAGAGCGAGGAGGACCGCGAGCTGGTCCTGCGCCTGATCGCCAAGGCCGACGTGCT
>JAGQTW010000086.1 GCA_020438785.1 Mycobacterium sp.
GTCGACCTGATCGCCCGGCGGCGCGCGGTCTCATGCTGATCCGTCGCGCCGGACTGCTCGACGGGCGGGTCGTCGACATCCGCACCGGAACCCGGATCGGCGAGGTCGCGGCCTCGTTGACGGAGCAGCCGGGGGAGACGGTGTTCGACGCCGCCGGCGGCACGGTGATCCCCGGCCTGCACGACCATCACGTCCACCTGCGGGCGGCCGCGGCGGCGCTGCACTCGGTGCAGGTCAGCCCCGCCCAGGTGCACGGCCGCGACGGGCTGGCCCGGGCGCTGGCCGGCGCGCCGGTGGGCACCGACGGCTGGGTTCGTGCCGTCGGCTACCACGAGTCGGTAGCGGGTCCGCTGGATCGGGACGTGCTGGACGACATCGGTCCCGCTGTGCCGGTGCGGATTCAGCACCGCAGCGGCGTGCTGTGGATGCTGAACTCGGCCGGGCTGGCCACGGTCGGGCTGCCGGATCATCCCGACGGCCGGCTGCGCAGCTACGACGCGTGGTCGGACGCGGTCGCCCGCCGCGAGACCACGTTGGCCGAACTCAGCCGCCGGCTCACCCGATTCGGGGTAACCGGGGTCACCGACGCGACCCCGGACCTGGGGCCCGACGCGATCGTGACGCTGACCGACGCCCGGCGCCACGGCGACCTGACCCAGCATGTGCACTGGCTCGCGCCGGGGAAGCGGATCCTGCACGACGACCGGCTGGATCTCGACGAGCTCACCGGGTGGATCGCCGAAAGGCACCGCGCCGGAACGGGTGTTGCCCTGCACTGTGTGACGGCGAGTCAGTTGGTGGTCACGTTGGCGGCGCTGCGATCGGCGGGAACCCGGCCCGACGACCGGATCGAGCACGCCGCCGTGGTGCCCGTCGACGCCGTGGCCGAACTTGCCGCGCTCGGCGTGCTGGTGGTGACCCAACCGAACTTCGTCGCCGAACGCGGGGACGACTACCTCACCGACGTCGAACCGGCCGATCAGCCCGCGCTGTGGCGGTTGGCGACGCTACTGGCCGGCGGGGTCCGGGTCGCGCTGTCCACCGACCTGCCGTTCGGCGGCGCCGACCCGTGGGCCTCAATGCGTGCCGCGGTGCACCGGCGCACACCTAGCGGATCGGTTCTCAGTCCGGACGAAAGGATCTCGGCCACAACGGCACTGACCATGTTTCTGGGAACCGCGGACCGCCCGGATTCACCGCGCCGCATCGCGCCCGGACAGCCCGGCGATCTGTGCGTGCTGTCCGCGCCCGCCGGCGAGGTACTGGCACGGCTGGACTCGAGCCTGGTCGCGGCCACCGTCGTCGCCGGTGAACTGCACCAGGTGGTCAGCTAGTGGGCAGCTCCCGGAAGGGCGTATTGCGAAAGGGTTCGGGCTCTTTCGGCAGCCCCAGCACCCGCTCACCGACGATGTTGCGCTGGATCTGATCGGTCCCACCGCCGATCGAGGTGAAGTACGCGTTCAGGGTGCGGAAGGTGACCGCGTCCCCGACCGGGTTGTCCGGCCCGGCGAACATCGACTCCGGCCCGACGATCTCGGTCTGTACCCGGGCGGTCTCGTGCAGTATCCGCGACATCGCGATCTTGCCGAGCGCCAGCAGGGTGGCGGCCTCCGCGCGATCGGCGGTGGCCTTGGCCCGCTGGGTGTTCCACCGGTTCACCGCCGCGTACCCCTCCACCCGCGCGATCTCCTGGCGGATGTGGGCATCGCCGAGGGTGCCCGCCTGCCGGGCCATTCCGATCAGGCTGTCCGAGTCGGCCTGCGGCTTGCGCGCCGACTTCGACGTCCGCGCCAGGTCGCCCATCAACCGGCGCTCGTAGGCGAGCGCGAGTTGCAGCACCGACCAGCCCTCTCCGGGACGGCCGACCAGGTTGGCGTCCGGCACCCGGGCGTTCGAGATGAACACCTCGTTGAACTCCGACTCGCCGGTGATCTGGTGAATGGGGCGGATCTCGACGCCCGCCTGGCGCATCGGGAACATGAAGAAGCTGATGCCCTTGTGCTTGGGCACCTCCCAGTCGGTACGGGCCACCAGCAGGCCGTAGTCGGCGGTCTTGGCGAACGAGGTCCATACCTTCTGCCCGTTGACGATCCAGTCGCCGTCGCCCGAGCCGTCCCGGTCGGCCCGGGTGCGCAACCCCGCCAGGTCGGAACCGGCGCCCGGCTCGCTGTAGAGCAGGCACCACTTGGTCTCACCGCGGATCGACGGCGGGATCAGCCGGTGCTTCTGGTCGTCAGTGCCCAGGTCGTGCAGGGTGCAGGCGAATAGGTTGGCGCGGTCGTGGCCGGTGCCCGGCGCGCCCGCCGCGGCGAACTCGGCTGCCACGATGCGGGATTGGGCGTCGGTCAGCCCGCGGCCCCACCACTGTTGCTCCCAGCTCGGAACGGCCCACCCGGCGTCGAACACCAGTTGTGACCACTGCCCGCGGTCGCGGTCCGGGCGCCAGTGGTCGGCCAACCACTGCCGTACCTCGGCGCGCACCTCGTCGTCGGTCATGCGCCGGCCTCCCGCAGTTGCACGTAGCGTTCCCGGTGCCAGGCCGGATCCCCGAACAGCTGGGCGTCGGTGCGGGCTCGGCGCAGGTAGAGGTGCGCAGGGTGCTCCCAGGTGAAGCCGATGCCGCCGTGCACCTGGATGTTGGTCGCCGCGACGAACACGAACGCCTCCGAGCAATACGCCTGTGCCAGAGCGAGATCGGTGTGGCGGTCGGGGGCCTGGGCGTCGAATGCGGCGGCGACGTGACGCGCCGCCGAGACCGCCGACTCCGCCTCCAGCAGCATGTCGGCACACATGTGCTTGACCGCCTGGAAGCTGCCGATCGCGCGGCCGAACTGAAAGCGTGTCCGGGCGTAATCGGCGGCCATCCGCATCGCGTGCGTGGCGCCGCCGGACTGTTCGGCGATCAGTGCCACCGCGGCGATGTCGAGCGCATGGGCCAGCGCCGCCGCGCCGCCGTCGGCCGCCCCGACCAACCGCGCCGGGGTGTCGGCCAGCGTCAGTTTGCCCTGCTTGCGGGTCTGGTCGACGGTGTTCGACCCGCTGATCTCCAGGCCCGGTGCGGTGCGCTCGACGGCGAAGATCGCCGTGCCGGAACCGGTGCGGGCATACACGTAGAACCGCTCCGCGGCGGCGGTGTCGAGCACGTAGGTCTTGGCCCCGGTCAGCCGCCATCCGTCGCCGGTGTCGGCCGCGAGGGTCTGCGGGACCTGCGGCGGGCGCGCGGATCCCGGTTCGGCGAACGCCACACCGGCGATCAGCGCACCCTCGGCGATCCGTGGCAGGGCCTCGGTCTGCTCGGCGTCATCACCCGATGCCAGAAGGAGATTCGCCGCCAGCACCGCGGTCGACAGGTACGGGCCGCAAAACAACGCCCGGCCGAGCTGCTCGGCGACCACCGCCAACTCCACCGGGCCCGCCCCCGACCCGCCGAGGTGCTCCGGAATCACGATGCCGAGCAGGCCCATCGAGGCCAGCTCACGCCACACCGCCGGGTCGTATCCGGTGTCCCCGGCCATCAGGCGGCGCACCTCGGCCTCGGCGGAGCGCTTGCCCATCAGCTCCGCGACCGCCTCCCGCAGGTCACCCTGCTCCCGGGTCAGGGTCAGCGACACGGGTTCACACCCCCACCCCCATCCGCTCCCGCAGGCTCGCGCACTGGCTTTCGAAGAACTGCCGGGAGATCGAGGCCTTCGGCGCTATCCCGTCGAAACCGTGGAAGGCGCCGGGAACAAGATGCACCTCACACGGCACCCCGGCGGACTGCAGGCGTCGGGCGTATTCGAGGTCCTCGTCGTGGAACAGGTCGAGGGTGCCGACGCCGAGCCAGGCCGGCGGCAGACCCGCGAGATCGGTGCGGCGCGCGGGCACCGCGACCTCGGGGTCGGCGGCACCCAGGTACGACTGCCACCCGAACCGGTTGCTGGTGGCGTTCCACAGCCGGTGGCCGGTGTCGTCGAGGTGTCTGCCCACACTGCGGTCGTCGAGCATCGGATACACCAGCAGCTGCAGCACCGGGTCGATCTCGGCGCGGTCGCGGGTCAGCAGGGCCAGCGCCGCCGCCAGGCCGCCACCGGCGCTGCTGCCGCCGATGGCGATCCGGCCGGGGTCGACGGCGGGCAGCCCGGCCAGCCACTGCAGCGCGCTGTAACAGTCCTCCAACGGCGCGGGGTAGGGATGCTCGGGCGCCAGCCGGTAGTCCACCGCGGCCACGGTGATGCCCAGGGTGTCGGCGAATCGTCGGCACAGCAGGTCGTCCTGGGCGGGCGTGCCGATCACATAGCCACCGCCGTGGATCCACAGCAGGGCCGGAGCGGGACCGCTGACACCGACAGGGCGGTGCAACCGCACCCCGACACCGGAGGGCAGGGTCAGGACCTCGATGTCGTCGTTTCGGCCACCGGTCAGTCCGGTCAACCGGCGCAGGGCGGGCAGTGTCCACGCCGAGACGAGCTTGCGGGGCACGAACCGGGCGGCGCTGCGCAACTCGGGATGGATATCGGTGTTCGGCACGATGATCAGTATGCGGCCCGCTAAGCCGCGAAGATCGTGACCCCGTCCTTGATGGTGTCAAGTACCTTGATGTCCTTGCTATTCGCTGGCGTCCCTGAACAATCGACGCTATATCTGCGCCAGGTCCCGCCGGTTGGGGCGAACACACTGACCTGGGTGGCCACGGTCAGCGAGTCGAGGTGTCGGCTGGCTCGGCGATGCTGTCTCCCGGTAGGCCTGTAGGCGCCCGAGTCTAGGTCAGCGCATCGGCGCTGCGGATGTGAACGGGTGCTCAGTCCGAGTTGTCTGAGCCTTCCGAGTTTTGGGCGTCGTGTGCCGAATCGGGTACCGGGCCGTCGGAGGTGTCCCCATCCGACCCAATGGTCTTGTGTACGACGGCTTGCCCGCTCGGCCCGCCGGCAAGCTGATCCGCCGACTTTTGCTCCTCGCGTTCAAGGGCCATCTGATGCCGGAAGCCGAACACGATCGAGGAGATCAACGAGATCGAGATGACGGTCTCGGCGATGAAGAACGACCCGAAGTCGATGATGGAACCGATCGGTGGGCTGCCCGGCACCGCATTGCGTAAGGGGATGAGCGCGAACAGGATTGCGGCCATCAACGAGCTTGCTCCGAAAACCAGTCCACGCTTCCAGTTCAGGACGTAGTAGGCGGCGACCGCGGCCGCCGCGGCCAGTCCCAGCATCAGCACCATGATGAATGTCGCGAAAACCATTGTGGGCGTGCTGCGTTGGAGGTCCAGGTTGATCACCGTCCCGCCGGCAGGGCTGCGGCCTTGGGTGGCCGACATCTGGAAGAACGCGTCGACGTTGTACAGGGTGACGGCGGTCGGTAGTTCTTTGCCGGCGTGGTCGACGACGCGCAACTCGATGCTGGACTTGTAGTCGTCGAAGGGGTAGTCGGTGAACGTTCCGGCCAACGTCAGGTGCTGTTCGATGTCGGGGGAGGAGGTGCCGCCCTCGATGGTGTGCCGCCAGTTGCCGATCCCGTTGGTGATCAGCGTCGCGTCGCCGGTGAAGTTGCCGTCCTGGTCGGCCAGCATTCCGGCGGGGGTTACGTCGATCACTGTCGTCCAGAACACCTGCGCCGCCGGGTCGACCCGGGTGATCCACGCGACGACGTTCACCCGATTCGGGTTGCCGAAGTCGCCGAACTTGGTCTCCTGACTGGTGCTGCGACTCTCACTGGCCAGGTAACCGCCCACGCTGACGGCGATGAACAGGGCCAGCATCGCTCCCGCCAGGAACAGGCGTTTCAGGCTGATGTTTCGCACCCGCCGGAGTCGTTTACGCATGGCGCTAGATTCTGCGCGGTGTTCCTCGCGCTCGGGTCAGTTTTTGCGTTGTGGACTACTACCTGCCTGCACCCAGGACAAGAACCGCTCGACCGCCTCGGCGGTGTAGTGCGCCCGCGGGGAGCCGTAGAAGTCGAAGGCGTGCTGGGCGTGCGGCATCTCGGCGTAGGCCACCGGAGCGGTGGACACCGCACGCAACGCCTCGACGAACTCGCGGCCCTCGGTGACCGGAATGATCGAGTCGTCGGTGCCGTGCAGAACGAAGAACGGCGGCGCGTCGGCGCGCACCCGGGTGATCGGTGATGCGTCGAGATAGACCTGCCGGTGGGTGGCGAACTTCTTCTTGACGACGAGGCGCTGCAAGAAGGCGATGAACTCCTTGCGGCCCGCACCGGTGGTGGTGAACCAGTCATAGCGGCCGTACAGCGGGACCGCTGCCACGACCGACGTGTCGGCCTCGGTGAAGCCGGGCTGGTATTGCGGGTCATCGGGGGTGAGCGCGGCCAGCGCCGCGAGATGCCCGCCGGCCGAGCCGCCGGTGATGGCCACGAAGTCGGGGTCACCGCCGTACTCGGCGATGTGCTC
>JAGQTW010000087.1:0-289 GCA_020438785.1 Mycobacterium sp.
GTGGGCCCACCGGCAGCGGCGGACCCGGCGGCGGCAGTGGCTCGATCCCCGGCGTCGGCAGTGGTGGCGGCGGCCCGGGCGGCGGCGGTGGCTGTGTCAACGGCGTCGGCTGCATCGGCACGCCGTAATCGGTAGCGGGCCGGCCGAACTCAGCAGTCGGCCGGCCCCGTCCGGTAGATGGACTTGAGGCTGAAGAACGCCTCCAGGCCCTCCGGTCCCAGTTCCCGGCCGATGCCGCTGGCCTTAACCCCGCCGAACGGCGCCCGGAAGTCCAGCTGGTAGTCGTTGA
>JAGQTW010000087.1:407-5342 GCA_020438785.1 Mycobacterium sp.
ATGACGGCCAGCACCGGCCCGAAGATCTCCTCCTGCGCGATGCGATCCGAGTTGTGCACGTCGGCGAAGACCGTCGGCGCGACGAACCAGCCGCGCGGCTGATCGGCCGGAACCGAGCCCCCTACAACGAGTTTGGCGTCGCTGTTGCGTCCGGCTTCGATGTAGCCGAGCACCCGCTCGCGCTGGCGGGCGCTGACCAGCGGGCCGATGTCGGTGGCCGGGTCCAGTGGATCACCGACCTTCATGCCGTCCACCAGGGCCACCAGCGCGGCCACCACATCGTCGTAGCGGGACCGCGGCGCCAGGATGCGGGAGCTGAGGTAGCAGGTCTGGCCGTTGTTGACGAACGAGGCCGACCGCAGTCCCTTCATGGTCGCGTCCAGGTCGGCGTCGTCGAGGATGATCGCCGCCGACTTGCCGCCCAGTTCGAGGGTCACCGGGCGCAACAGCCGCCCGCACACCTCGCCGATGGCCCGGCCCGCCGCGGTCGACCCGGTGAAGCTGACCTTGTCCACCCCGGGATGGGACACCAGGTGTACGCCGGCCTCCGCGGCGCCCGGCACGATGTTGAGCACACCGGGCGGCAGCCCGCACTCCTGGGCCGCCTCGGCGAACACCAGCGCGTCCAGCGCGGTCTCGGGGGCGGCCTTGAGTACCACCGTGCAGCCGGCGGCCAGGGCGGGCGCCAGCTTGAACGCCGACAGCGCCTGCGGGTAGTTCCACGGCACCACCGCGGCCACCACACCCACCGGTTCCCGGCGCACGATGGTGTGTCCGATGACGCTGGGCCGGATCTCCTCGATCGGGGTCTCGGTGATCAGCTGGGCGTAGTAGCGCAGCAGCGCGGCCGGGAACGCGCCGTTGGCCCCGCGGGACAACGACATCGGCATGCCGTTCTCGCGCGTCACCAGTTGGTCGGTGGTGCGGGCACGCCGCTGCAGCGCGGCCGCGAAACCGCCCAGCACCTCGGCGCGGTGGTCCGGCGAGGCCGACGACCACTCCGCCAGTGCGGCGCGTGCGGCCGCGACCGCCTCGTCGACCTCGGCTGCGGTGGCGCTGGCGCCGTCACCGAGCGGCTCACCGGTGGCCGCTTCCAGCACCGGTTCGGCCCGATCGGCCGCCCGCAGCCGACCGTCGATGAAAACGCTTGCGCCGGTCGTCATCCCGGGACTCCCCTCTGCTCCGCGTCGGCGGTGCTGAACAGCACGCCGTTGGTGATCAGACCCTCGATGTCGGTGTCGTCCATCGCCAGGACCTCCCGGCAGACCTGCCGGGTGTCCGCGCCGGGCAGCGGCGCGGGGCGCTGCGGAGCCGGCGGGATGTGCCGGTACGGCGCCGGACCGGCCTCGGTGGGCAGCGGATGCTCCAGCAGCGGGTGCGCCATCTCGGCCAGCGTCGCCCTCGCGCGCAGCTGCGGGTCCGCCAACAGGTCGCCGGCCCGGTTCATCGGCCCCGCGGCCACCCCGCACGACTGCAGCGCCTCGGCGGCCTCGGCCGGGGTGCGAGCCGACGTCCACTGCGCCAGCGCATCCGGCAGCTCGGCCGGACCCGACCCGGTCAGTTCGGCGGCGGCCCGTCGATCGGCGTCGGATCGCAGCGAGACCACACACCATTCGTCGTCGCCGGCGCAGGGCAGCACGGCGTGGATCACCCCGTCCGGTTCGACACCGCCGGAGTGCGCCGCCGCGGCCCGGGCCGTGTAGAGGATGTCGAGCTGATTGATGGCGGCCTCGGCCTGCGAGACGTGGATGCGCGCGCCAGAACCGTTGCGCTGCCTGCGAATCAGAGCGGCCAGCGCGCCGATCGCGCTGATCCGGCCTACCACGTGGTCGGGGAAGATCGTGGTGGCGTCGTAGAAGGCGTGCGGCCGCGTCGGGTCGGCGGCTTCGTCGGAGGTCCACAGCGAGGTCACTCCGACGGTGGCCCGCACCAGCGGTCCGTAGCCCATCCGCGCGCTCCACGGCCCGGTGTCGCCGAAGGCGCTGCTCTCGGCCAGCACGATGGCGGGATTGAGCTCACGCAGCCGCTCGTACGGAAAGCCAAGGGCGGCAAGGGTTCCGGGCTTGAAGTTCGCGAACACCGCATCGGAGGCGGCGGCCAGGCGGGCGAAGAGCGCGGCGCCCTGTGGGTTTCGGATGTCCAGGCCCAGGCTCAGGTGGTTGCGGTGCGCGCGGGCGAACGATTCGCTGATCGACTGCCCGGCGCGGGTCTGGCGCAGACCATCGGGATAGGCGGCGCTCTCGATTTTGATGACCTGCGCGCCCAGGTCGCCGAACAGCCGGCTCAGTTCGCCGCCGGCGACGATCACGCCCAGGTCGAGCACCCGGATGCCCTCCAGTGGGCGGGCACCCACCGGTTGCCCGGCCGGCGGGGCGAACGGCGTTGCGGCCCAGCAGACATCGCTGTCGCCGACCGGCGGGGCTGGGGTGCGGTAGCCGGCATGCGATCCGTCGAGCACCCAGTAGCCCACCGGGATGGGGGTCCGAACCCCGGGCGCCAACTCGGCGTCGGTGAGCGCGCCGACGGCCCGGAAGTGCTCGGATTCCAGCGCGGTCGAGGCCTCCAGCACCGCGGCGATGGGCACCCCGTGCGCCTGCCCGTCGGCGACCAATCGCTCCATGGTCTGCCCGGCGAACAACTCGGCGATCAACGCGCCCAACTCGCCGAAGGCCTTGGTGCGGGCCGCGATGGTGTCGAAGGCCGGATCCTGGAACTGCGCCGGTTCCCCCAGCCAGGCCCGCATCCCGCGCCACTGCCGCGGCGAGAGCACACAGATGCGGACGTAACCGTCGCTGCACCGGAAGATCGGGTAGGCGTCCTGGTTGCGGGGCCGGCCCCGCCACCGGTCGGCCAGGTTGCGTGCGGTCGCGGCCTGGCCCTGGGTCCCGAACGGCGGGTCGAGCGCCAGCACGGTGGCGTCGAACCTGGAGAAGTCGATGTAATCGCCTGCACCGCAACGCAACCGGTTGAAGTAGGCCACCAGCACGGCCCACGCCGCCTGGACCGCCGCGGTCGCCGAGGCGATGCCGTCGGGCGGCAGCACCGGAACGCCGGTGGTGGGCCCCGACCGGGACAGCGCGGTGGACATCGCGTAGAGCACCGGGTCGGTGGCCTGCCAGGACGCCCGCGGACCGCCACCGCCGAAGTCGGTGACCGACATGGTGACCAGGTGCGGGTAGCGGTCGGCGAGGTCGGCGCACGAGGTGCCGTAGTCCCCCGCCCGGCCGGGCACTCCGCTGTCGACGACAATGTCGGCCTGGGCGGCCAGTTCGAAGAACAGCCTGCGGTCCGGCGCATTCGTCGAATTGAGCACGGTGCTGCGCTTGTTGGCGTTGTGCAGCGCGAACGGGATGCTCACCCCGTCCAGGGTGGGCCGCTCGGTGCGGGCCGGACTGCCCTCCGGCGGCTCGAGCTTGAGCACGTCGGCGCCCAGGTCGGCGAGCAGTCGCGTCACCGCGTCGGCCCCGCCGTCGGAGAGGTCCAGGACCCGCACGCCCGCCAGCAATGGCTCTGATCCCAGCACGCCGGTCAGCGTAGTACCCCGATCGGAGTGGCTATTCGTTGTCACCACCGGTGGAGACGGTCGCTCCCACGGTGTCTCCCACACCGGCCCCGAGGGAGGTGCCGTGCGCCGCCGGCCACACCCAGTCCCGCACCTCGGGGATGTCGTCGCCGTGGCTGCGGGTGTACTCCCGGGCCGCCAGCCGCCGGTCGGCCATCTGCTGGCGCAGGGTCGCGCACGACGACCCCAGCGACGGCACCCGGTCGATCACGTCCATCACCAGATGGAAGCGGTCGAGGTCGTTGAGCATCACCATGTCGAACGGCGTGGTGGTGGTGCCCTCCTCCTTGTAGCCGCGCACATGGATGTTGGGATGGCCGGTGCGCCGGTAGGTCAGCCGGTGGATCAGCCACGGATAGCCGTGATAGGCGAAGATGATCGGCTTGTCCCGGGTGAAGATCATGTCGAAGGCGCGGTGCGACAGGCCGTGCGGATGCTCGGTGTCGTCCTGCAGCCGCATCAGGTCCACGACGTTGACGAACCGGATCTTCAACTCCGGCAGATTCCGCTTGAGCAGGTCGACGGCGGCCAGCCCCTCCAGCGTCGGCACGTCGCCCGCCGTCGCGATGACGACGTCCGGGTCCTCGCCGAGGACCTCGGTGCCCGCCCACTCCCAGATTCCCAGCCCCCGGGTGCAGTGCGCGATCGCCTGCTCCATGGTCAGGAAGTTCGGGCTGGGCTGCTTCCCGGCGACCACCACGTTGACGTACTGGCGGGAACGCAGGCAGTGGTCGTAGGTGGAGAGCAGGGTGTTGGCGTCCGGCGGCAGATAGACCCGCACCACCTCGGCGCGCTTGTTGACCACGTGGTCGATGAACCCCGGATCCTGATGGCTGAACCCGTTGTGGTCCTGGCGCCAGACATGGCTGGACAGCAGGTAATTGAGGCTGGCGATCGGCCGTCGCCACGGAATGTGGTTGGTGACCTTGAGCCACTTGGCGTGCTGGTTGACCATCGAGTCGACGATGTGGATGAAGGCCTCGTAGCAGTTGAACAGCCCGTGCCGCCCGGTCAGCAGGTAGCCCTCGAGCCAGCCCTGGCACTGGTGCTCGGAGAGCATCTCCACCACCCGGCCCGCGCGGGCCAGGTGCTCGTCGACCTCGGGCGAGAAGAACTCGGCGTTCCACTGCTTGGCGGTCACGTCGAAGACGGCCTGCAGCCGGTTCGACGCCGTCTCGTCGGGTCCGAAGATGCGGAAGTTGTCCGGGTTGAGCCGTACCACGTCGGTCAGCCACCGGCCCAGCACCCGGGTGGACTCCGCGATCGACGCCCCGGGCGCGGGCACGTCCACCGCGTACTCGCGGAAGTCCGGCAGCCGCAGATCCTTGAGCAGCAGCCCTCCGTTGGCGTGCGGGTTGTCGCTCATCCGCAGC
>JAGQTW010000088.1:0-6467 GCA_020438785.1 Mycobacterium sp.
GGCCTTTTCACCGCCGAGCAACATCGGGTGTTCACCGAGTACGCCGAGCAGATCGGCCCGACGCCGGCCGCGCGGCTGGTGGCCAAGGCGTGGCTGGATCCGGAGTTCAAGAAGCTGGCTCTGACCGACGCCATGGCCGCGAGCAAGGAGGTCGGCGTGGACTGGCTGGACCCCACCGGGTTCGGCACGCCCAGCGACTTCTACGCGTTCAAGATTCTCGAGGACACCCCGCAGGTCCACCACGTGATCGTGTGCGCGCTGTGCTCGTGCTACCCGCGGCCGATTCTGGGCAACTCGCCGGAGTGGTACCGCACCCCGAACTATCGCCGCCGCATCGTGCGCTGGCCGCGACAGGTGCTCTCAGAGTTCGGACTGGAATTGCCTGAGGGCGTTGAGGTCCGGGTCGAGGACTCCAACCAGAAGCACCGGTTCATGGTCATGCCGCTGCGACCGGAGGGCACCGAGGGGTGGAGCGAGGACCGACTGACCGAGATCATCACCCGGGACTGCCTGATCGGCGTCGCGCTGCCCAAGCCGGGTGTCACCACCAACGTCTTCACCGGGGCGCGCCCGGCGATCCGCCCCATGCAGTCGACCGATGAGTGACGCCCAAGAATTTCCGGTTCTCGACGAGATCGTCGAGCACAATCAGTCCTGGCCGGTGATGGCCGCGAAGTACGGTGTCGAGAATCCGTTGCCGCCGTGGAAGACCAGCCTCGACGGGCTGTGCGACGTGCTGGACCGGTCGTGTGCCGGCGACGAGGAAGCCGGCCTGACATTCAAGCAACGTCGCGACGAGGAGGACGAGCTGTCGGCGACGCGGTACGCCGACCTGCCCTACCCGGAGAACCAACTCGTGGCGCTCGCGCATTCGCTGCTGAAGCGCGGCCTCATCGACGAGTCGGAACTGCGACAGCGCCTGGCCGCCATTCGGGCCCGGTTGGAAGCCTGAGCCCGGAAGTCGTAAACGCCTGCGCCTCAAGCAAATTCGTCACTGTGACGTATTGGGCCGGTAGGGCGGGGAGTGGGGAAGCGGTTGCATGGGGGCGACTCAGTAGCCGAGGCCTGCGATGAGGGGCAGCAGTGCCCGCACGACAGCGTTACTGCCGCATGGCTCGCCATGGGCTACGGCCGTGTACCGCTGAGCGCCGGCCATGCCCAGGTGCTGACCGCTCGCATAGGCCGCCACCGACAGCGCCCATTTCGGGTCGATCCAGTCCGACCACCGGGGCGACAGCGTCGGTCCGGGTTCGCCGGCGAACAGTTCTGCGATGAGCGCACCGGCACCATCGAGAACCTGCCAGGGAGGTTCGGTCTCAAAGTCCACTCGGGCGAGCACCTGATCGTCGGCGTCGACGACCGTGAACCCATCGGGGTGCTTCACCTTGAGCAGCATGGTTTTCTCACGGACGCTCGTGGCGACAAGTGCGCCCTGCTCGTCATGGACCGTTACGGTTGCCGGCGCATCGTTCGTCGAGGTGATCCGTGCCAGAACGCGCCCGTGGGCGCCGAGCAGTTCCACATGGATGTCGTTGCCGCGATCCATCCCGGTGAGTGTTACCAGCTTCCAGAACGTCCGTGCGGCCGCGCCGCCGGTGTGTACCCGGGCGGTGACGGCGAGCAGATCGCCTGCCGGCGAGCGCAGTTCCCATCGGTGATCGCCACCCGTGGCGCCCGCGCGAAAGACGGCGGCGATGCCCTCGTGACTCGCAAGATCGCGCAGCGACACCGCGAGTGGTTCCTGCCCGGAAGAGGTCACGAGGGAATTATGGCCGCGCTTGGCCCGAGCCGAGTCCCGACCGCTGAAGGAACGCCAGGGAACCGCGCTCGGCCGATTCGTCACGGTGACGGAATTATCGGATCGAGCGACCCCGCCGCGGGGGTGTGGAACCGGGTCTCGTGCTGCGACGAAGGGTAGGACGATTGGTAGGATAGTTGTATGGCGAAAGAGAAGATCTCCGTGACTGTCGACGCGGCCGTGCTTGCCGAGGCCGACGCCGACGCCAGAGCGGCTGGGCTGAATCGGTCGGAGCTCATCGAGCGGGCGCTGCGCAACGAGCATCTCCGTCGCGCGCTGCACACATACACAACGCGTACGGCGCCGGCGCTCGATATCGACGCCTACGCCGACCAGGTCTATGAAGCCAACCGGGCCGCGGATCTGTGATCGCGCCCGGTGACATCGCACCGCGCCAGGACAGCAGCCGTGAACTCTACGTCGTAGTGTTGTCCAATTCGATTCACCTGGCCGCCAACACCGGCCGAGTGATCACCTGCCCTTTCATCCCCGGCAAGATCCCCGATGACGCGATGGCCATGGTGGTCACCATCCGCCGGCCTGAAGGCACGCTGCTGCCTGAGCTGGTGCAGTGGCTGCCGAGTTCGGCGCTCGGTGAACCGATCGGGGCCGTCGGTGCAGACGCACTCGGTGAAGTGACATCGATTGTGGCCGCACTCATCTCTTAGCACGCGCGCAACCCGCATGCTCTGTGCCGATAAGCCACATTATGTCAAGTAAGGTACGTCGCACTTCGGCGCGACCCACATTGCTCTCGCCTATCGCGCAAGGCCGAGGAATGCCATCATCGCCCGCTCGACCTCGACCACTTGCTCGGCAGTCAACCGGCCAACACGAGCGTGGATGTTCGACTTTCTGACGGTTGTGACCTTGTCGATCATCACGTCACTGTCATGGTCAAGTCCGGACAGCAGGCCCTCTCCGCCGGCTATCCGAATGCGCATGAGCGGCGCATCCACCAGCGTGCTGGTCATGGGCGCAACCGTCACTGAGCTGGTGGCATCGAAAAGGTCGTCCTGAACAATGACCGCGGGACGCGGTTTCGCCGCATAGACACCCCCCGCCACGGTCCAGATCTCCCCTCGATTCACTCCTCGTCCCATGGTGTCGAGATCGCCTCAACGAAGTCCTGGTCATCGGCGCTTTCGTCGGCACGTGCGACCAACGAAGCCTGGCGATGCGCTTCGGCGGCGAATGTCTCAGTACGGACATCGGGCACCCAGACCTGCAGTGGCCGTAGGCCCCGCTCTCTCATCCGCCGTCGGTAATCGCTGACTCTCTCCCGCACAGCCATGCCGCCATGTTACATGTAACGCATCGTCTCGTGACTCACGCCGGAGTCAGCGTGAACCGCGTCTCGCCCACCGGGCCGTTGTTGCCGCACGGATTGGGGCCGCTGAGCGTGTACAGCCCGTTCGAACCGTCGAGGTCGAAGGTGTAGCGGGTGGCCACGTCGACCTGACGTCCGTCCGGGCAGAACGCGCCACCGTGAGTGAACTGATCGAGCACGTACTGGTTGCCCTGGACGTACGCCTGCCCCTGATCGGCGTTCAACGTGAGATTGAACAGCGAAATGCAGCCTGGTCCGCAGCTCGTCACCCGAATCAGGTTGTCGGTGACGGCCCCGTTGGCCATGACGCTGCGGTAGTTGTAGTCGCCCGGAGCCAGTTCCGCGTTGGCGGGTGCGGCCAGGCCGACGCTGACGACGGCGCAGCCCGCCGCGATCGCGCCGATCATGATGTTCTTCATGGCGTCGAGTGAATACCATCCAGGTTGCCTACCGGTCCCAACTTCGCAGAATCGGTCCCCCGTAGGCTCACCAGGTGCACACCGTGACCCTGGCCAGCGCCGCCTCCACAGCGGCACTGACGATTGGGCTGGCCACCTACGCGGCGTTGATCTTCGCCAGCCTCGCGATGGCGATCTACGACGTCCGTCGGGGCCGACGTGGGCGCGCCATCGCCGCCGCCGTGGTGGTCGGCGTGCTGACCCTGGCCGGGCTGGTGGCCGCCATTATCAGCAGTGTGGCGTGAAGGCTGTCGTTCGCGGATCAACCGATCTCTCAGACTCGGCTTTCGTGACGCCAAAACCGGCGGAATGCTTGAGTCCACTAATTCACTCCGACGTCAATGACGCCCCGATACGATCGCGCGGAACAACCGACTGCCGCAGTACGGAGAATATGAAGGGCGCGCTCCCATGACCACCTCATCCGCATCTGGTCCGAAGTACCGCGACGTTCGTGAGTACCTGGAAGAGCTCGAGCGCCGCGGCTTGCTGAGACGAGTGTCCCGCACGACCAACAAAGACACCGAGGTGATGCCGCTGGTGCGCTGGCAGTTCCGCGGCCTGGACGCCGAGCAGCGCACCGGTTGGCTGTTCGAGAACCTCACCGATTCGCGTGAGCGCAGCTTCAACGCGCAGATGGCCGTTGCCATCGTGGGAGCCTCACCGCAGGTCTACGCTGCCGCGATGGGGGTCGACTCCCCCGAAGCCATCGGAGCGAAGTGGCTGGAGGCTCAGCAGAATCCGATCCCGCCGGTGACGATCGCGGCCGCGGACGCTCCGGTGAAGGAAAACATCATCAAAGGCGACGACCTTCTCGACAGCGGTGGGATCGACCAGTTCCCGGTGCCCGTGGTCAATCCGGGCACCGATTCCTCGGCCTACTTCAGCGCTCCGATCTGGATCGCCAAGGATCCCGAAACCGGCGTCTACAACGCCGGAACCTATCGGGTCATGCTGAAGGCTGCTGATCGCACCGGCGTGCTGATGATGTCCGGTCAGGACGAACGCGGCTACTGGGAGAAGGCCCGCCGGCTCGGAAAGCCTTTGGAGGCGGTGCTCATCCTGGCTCCGCCGCCGGCGCTGTCGCTGGCCAGCGTCAACAAGCTGAACATCTCCGAATACGACGCGGCGGGTGCGCTCAACGGTGCACCGCTGGAACTGGTTCAAGCCGAAACGGTGGACCTGCTCATTCCGGCGCGAGCCGAGATCGCCATCGAGGGCCACATCCGCACCGACATTCTGGAAATGGAAGGCCCCTTCGGTGAATACGGCGGTTACGTCGGCGCCGAGGACTACCAGATGATCTTCGAAGTCACCGCCATCACCCACCGCACAAAGCCGATCCTGCAGGCCTTCATCAGCGAGATGCCGCCGAGCGAGAGCTCCTGCTTGCGCAAGTACGGCTTTGAAGGATTCCTCGAAGAAGAGCTGCGGCTCAAGTCGCCGAACATGCGCAAGGTGAGCATCCACGAGATGGGAGGAGCGTCGAACTTCGTGGTTGTCGAGTTCCACGATCCGGTTGCCGGTGAGGTCTGGAACGCCTTGCGGGCGGTCGCCTCCTCGCGGGCGGCGGCGGCGTTCAAATGGGTGGTCGGCGTCGATGACGACATCGACAGCAACGACCTCGACAGTGTGCTGTGGGCGCTGTCCTGGCGCGTGCAGCCGCATAAGGACGTCCAGATCCAGCGCGGCCGCAACACCGACCTGGACCCCTCCGGCGCACCTGTCGAAGCGTCGTTCACCGACCGCACCTACCCGGACGGCCTGGGTGGCTCACAAATCATGGTCGACGCGACCCGAAACTGGGCCTACCCGCCGGTGGCGCTGCCGACCAAGGAGTTCATGGAGAACGCCAAGAAGATCTGGGAAGACGAACTGGACCTGCCGAAGCTGACAATGCGCAAGCCCTGGCACGGGTACGGACTCGGGTACTGGCCGGAACGATGGGCTACGGCTGCCGACCGTGCTGTCAAGGGGCAATACCTCCAGACCGGCAAGGATTACGAAAAGATCCGCACCGAAGTGTCCTATTACGACGACGGCATCGTGATCGAGCCCAAGTAACTCCCCACTGCTCGAGTTCCAACGAATAGACCAAGGAGCCAATTCATGACGACCCTTCGACACGCCATTGCGATCTCTGCACCCCGATCGGCGGTGTACGCCGCGCTGGCGAACATCGACCACATGCGGGAGTGGCATCAGGGAACAATGACCGGCGAGGCCGTCCCGGGAAAGACGGTGACGTGGACGCCTAAACCGGGCCTGACCTTCGGCTGGCGGATCGACGAACTCAACAAGGACACGTCGATCGTGCGGACGGCGGTCGAGGGGCCGGGCAACACCGTCGGCAAGACGTTGACGATCAGCCTGACGGACCTGCCCGACGGCCGCACCGAAGTTGCGTTGACTGACGGCGAGTGGGCCAGCGACGACCCACATCTGGCGTACTGCAACACCTACTGGGGTGGGGTCCTGCAGCGGCTGAAGTCCTACGTCGAGAAGTCCTGAAGAAGGCGTGCAACGGCAACGCTTTATCGTCGGGGTCAGCGGTTCCAGCGCCCCGCAGCTGGCCTGGACCACGCTGCAGGCGCTGCATCGCCACCCGGAGATCGAAACCCACCTCATCGTCTCCAGGGGGGCCGACAAGACGATCGAATTCGAAATGGCGGCGAAGAGAAGCGATTTCGAAGCTCTGGCCGACGTGTGCTACGACCCCGAAGATTTGGGTGCCGCGATCTCTTCCGGCTCGTTCCAGACCATTGGCATGGCGGTGGTGCCGTGCTCGATGAAGACCTTGGCCACGATAGCGGCCGGTACGAGCACCGACCTGCTCACCCGCGCGGCCGATGTGTGTCTCAAGGAACGGCGCAGGCTGGTT
>JAGQTW010000088.1:6629-24188 GCA_020438785.1 Mycobacterium sp.
ATCTCCCATGAGCTGTATCGCCGCTGGGAGGGTAGATAAGCCTGTCCCTCAAGCGATTTGCGCTGGCGCTCTATGCGCGCGACGGCGTGCCCGAGGCATGCCTACATCTGCAGAACCGACACGACCTGGACGTCAACCTCGTCCTGTTCGCGGCCTTCGTCGGTGCCGAGCGAGGCCATAGCCTGACCGCGTCGAATCTCAAGGCGGCCCGGGCCCGCGTGGACGCTTGGCATCGCGAGGTTGTTCGCCCGCTGCGCGCGGTGCGGAAACGGCTCAAGACCGGTCCCCCGCCCGCGCCCGACGGGATCACCGCACACCTGCGCCGCTGGATCCAGCAAGTCGAGATCGAAGCCGAGCTGATCGAGCTGGATGAACTCGGCGCGCTGATCTCTGGCTGGGAATTCGTGCCCGCTGCCGGCAGCGCAGCCGAATCCGCGGCAGCCGCGATCGAAGCCGTCGTCCAGGCAAGCAGCCACACGCCCATCGATGATCGGGACCGCCAAGCGATTGAGACGATCGCCGGCGCGGCAACCTGGCCCAACCTGCTCCCCTGACCTCGGCATCCCCCGATCGGCGGACAACGCCGTCATCTCGAACACCCACCTTTCGGCCGACACCCGAGGTCGCCCCGGGCTGTGATAGTCGACGCATGATGCGCGACAACCGCCTGCTTGCGACTCTCGGTGCTGTCGTGCTGACCGCCGCCGTGCTGCAGACCAGCATCGTGCCCGTCCTGGACCTGGTGGCCGCACAACTGCACATCTCGTCGGCCGCCGCAGAATGGACGGTCACGGCCAACCTGCTGGCCGCCGCGGCGGCTACCCCGCTCATCGGACGGCTGGCCGACCTGTTCAACAAGAAGTGGGTGCTGCTGGGTGCGCTCGCCTTGATCCTGGCCGGCTCACTGCTCGGGGCGCTGACATCGTCGCTAGCCCTACTGATGGTCGGCCGGGTGATGCAGGGAATGTCGTTCGCGCTGTACCCGGTGGCGGTGTCGATCCTGCGTGACGAGCTGCCCGCCGAACGCCTCGTCCGGTCCATGGCGGCCGTGTCGGCGATGCTCGGTGTCGGCGGTGCCTTCGGCCTGGTGGTCACCGGCTTTCTGATGCCGGCGGGCGCGAGCTATCACCGGGTGTTCTGGCTGAGCACCGTCGCGGCGATCGTGGTGACCGTGGCGGCCGCCCTGGTCGTGCCGAGTCGTCCGCGCCGAGTCCACGCCCGAGTCGACTGGCTCGGTGCGTTCGCCCTGGCGGCCGGGTTGTGCAGTGTGATGCTGGCCATCAGCCAGGGGGCGACCTGGGGCTGGACCTCCCCGCGGACCGCGACCGCCGCAGCGCTGGGCGCGGCGGTTCTGATGGCCTGGTGGTCGCGGAGCACACGGGTCGCGCAACCGCTGGTGTCGACGGCCATGTTGACGCGGCGACCGATCCTGCTCGCCAACGCGGCCACCTTCCTCGTCGGCATGGGCCTGTACTTCTCGTTCCTGGGCATGACCGACTTCGTCGAAGCCCCGCGCAGCGCGGGCTACGGTTTCGGCGCCACCATCCTGCAGGCCAGTCTCCTGTTCCTGATGCCGGGTGCGTTGTCCGCCGCGGTCACCACCCTGATCGGCGGCCGGTGCATCGAGCGCTTCGGCGCCCGGGCCGTCGTGGCGGGCGGCGGCTTGGTCGGCGTCGTCGGCTTTCTCATGCTGGCCGGCTGGCACGAAGCCCGGTGGGAGGTGATGGTGGCGGGTGTGCTGACCAACGCCTATATCAGCCTGGCCTACGGGGCGCTGCCGGCCCTGATCGTGTCCGAGGTCGACCACAGTGAGACGGGCGTCGCGACGAGCCTCAACGGCATGTTCCGGAAGGTCGGCGGCGCGGCCGCGGCAGCCCTCGTCGGGGCCCTGCTGACGCCCCGAACCGGCGGCCTCGCGGCGGAAAGCGGATTTACCGCCGTGTTCGTCCTGGGAGCGGCAACCGCGGCCGGTTCCGTTCTGCTGGTCTGGCTCGGTCGCGAGCGGTCAGCGGCTCCCCGACTGGCTCCCCCGATCCCGCTGCGGCGTCCCGCGCCCGCCGCCACGGAAATGGCGGCGTGACGCCCGGTACCCGCAACAGCGGACGGGCTGGGAACCGGCATGCGGTGCCCAGCCCGTCCTGCTACGCGGCCGTTACGACTGCGGTTGCGTTCCGAGCGTCACCTGGGTGGTCTGCGGCGACCCGGACGGGTCGTTGTAGCTCACCGCGACGGTGTCCCCCGGCGCCTTGGAATTGATCGCCGCCACCAGGGCCTCGGACCCGTCGATCACTCGGTCGTCGACCTTGGTGATCACCGCGCCCTTGGTCAGGCCGCCGTCCGCGGCCGGGCTGCCCTGCTGGACGCCGGCGATCACGGCTCCGCGCCCGTCATCGTCGGAACTGAGCTTCACACCCAGCGCGGCGCGCTGGACGGTGCCGGTCGAAACCAGTTGATCGGCAATGCGTTTGGCCTGATCCACCGGGATGGCGAAGCCCAGTCCTATCGAACCGGCCTGTCCTCCGGGCGAATCCATCGAAGCGATAGCGGAGTTCACCCCGATCAGGTCGCCGTTCATGTCGACCAGCGCGCCGCCGGAGTTACCCGGGTTGATCGCCGCATCGGTCTGAATCGCACTCATCACCGAGTGCTGACCGGTCTGCTCGTCCCCGGTGGCCACCGGGCGGTTGAGCGCGCTGATGATGCCGGTGGTGACGGTGCCCTGCAGGCCCAGTGGCGAGCCGATCGCCACCACGTTCTGCCCGACCTTGAGGTCCTTGGAGGAGCCGATGGTGATCGGCGTGAGCCCGGTGAGGTTCTCCGCGCGGATCACCGCGATGTCGTCGGCCGGGTCGGTGCCCACGACGGTGAACGGTGCGGTGCGGCCGTCGGACAACGTCACGGTCGGCTTCAAGCCGGCGTTGCCGCGCCCGGAGGGCCGGGCACCAGGACCCTGGGTATCGGGACCGCCCTGGTACGGGTCGGGCAGTTCACCGCCGGGAAACAGGTCCCGCGGCAGGCCGGGCATCTGGCCACCGGGCCGGGAAGCCATCGGGCCCGGATCCCCCGCGCCTTCGGCGGCCGCGGCCACCACGTGGTTGTTGGTGAGGATGAGGCCGTCGGGGCTGATCACGATGCCCGACCCCTCCTCGCGAGCATCGCCGCTGTCGATCTGAATCTTCACGACGCTGGGCAGCACCTTGGCCGACACCTGTTCGACCGAACCCGGTGCGGTGACCGAGGTCTGCTGGCCGACCGACGGTGTGGTGGCCGGCGAGGGCTTCCCCACCGCTGCCGGTGCGGGCGCCGGCACGTTCGGGTGTCCGGTGTGGTTGACCACCGCCACCGCGGTGGCGGCGCCGGCCGCCATGGCGACGGCGGCGGTGCCGGCCACCAGGATGCCCGCTCGCGCAGGCCTTCTCGGTGCACGCGCCGGCGCGACCGGCTGTGCGCCGTGCGGCCGGTAGCTGCGCCCGGCGTTCGGTGATCCGTAGCCCTGCTGGTAACCGTTCGGGCTCCAATGGGCTGAGTTGTGTTGATCGGCAGACTCATTCGCCGGATGCGAATGGCCGTAACCATGGGACGAATACCTAAAGCGGTCGTTCATTGCCGTTGACTTCTTCTTCCTCGAGACGCGAACGTATCCTGCGCCGAACCCGGCGATCCCCCACAGCGTGCCGACAACGACTGATGATTTGCTGAGAATGAGTTCAACGCTGGCCAAGACTTTTTCGAGCTTCGCCTTGCCTCGGGTTCGCCGGGCCCAGGCACCTTCATCGCGAAAATAGCCATGCCGCAGTGCATTTCGCGGCCAGACGGCGATTTCGCGGCGGCGAAGCCAGCGGTGCGGACGCAGGTTACAGTTCGATCTCAGGCGCGCTCGGTGGAATTCATCGTTGACGCGACCCTCAACTCGTCTGCGATCGGCTCCAAACAAGTCGGTCACCCGTGGCGATTTCCTGGAGGCGACGAGTTTTTCCCGCGTGACCGGTCTATCCGATAGCAATCCGCAACCAGAGGAGGACTACGTCATGAACACCAGTGCCGGCAGCGTCCCGGGAACCGAACAGCCGGTGGGCCGCAGCACCGCCAACAAGGTGGGCATCGCGATCAGCGCGCTGATCGGCGCTTTCCTGGCATTCGACGCCGTGGCGAAGTTGTTGGACTTCCCCCAGATGAAAGCGGGTGCCGAGGCGCTGGGCTTTCCCGCCTATCAATCCCTGGTGATCGGCATCGTGCTGGCGGTGTGCGTGGTCGTCTACACCATCCCCCGCACCGCGGTGCTGGGCGCCCTGGGCATCACCGCCTACCTCGGCGGGGCCGTGACGGCCAACATGCGGGTCGAGGCGCCCCTGCTCACCCATACGCTGTTCGCCGTGCTGTTCGGTGTGATCATGTGGATCGGTCTCGCGCTTCGCCGCCCGGAGCTTCTCAAGGTCGCGGGCCTGTCCGGAGGTGGGGCGACGGTAAGGTGACTGACCGTGCCCCCAACCTTTGGCTCCCCCGCCGCCCTCGCCGCCTGTGCCACGGCCGTCGCGCTGACCCTCGCGGGCTGCGGTAGCGATACCAAGACCGCGTCCTCGAGCACCCCGTCGACACCCGCGGTCGCGTCGTCCATCACTGACATGACCGCGCCGGCCACCCCGCTGGCCCCGCCCGGCACGACGGCCCCGGCGGCATCCTGCCCGACCGCGGCGCCGGCAACCGGCGGCACGCCCGAGTGGACCCTGCGCGGCACCACCGGCAGCGTGGCCGTCACCGGATCGACCGCGACGGCCGCTCCACGGGTCACCGTCGAGGCGCCGTTCAGCGTCAACCAGACCCAGGTGCACACGCTGCAGGCCGGCGACGGGCCGGTGGTGGCCCAGACCGCGACGGTGTCGGTCTGCTACATGGGTGTCAACGGACGTGACGGCTCGGTGTTCGACAGCAGCTACGAACGGGGCGAACCGGTCGACTTCCCGCTCACCGGCGTCGTGACCGGCTTCCAGAAGGCCATCGCCGGGCAGAAGGTCGGGTCCACCGTCGCCGTCGCGATGACCTCCGCCGACGGCTACCCCGACGGCGAGCCGCGGGCCGGGATCCAGCCGGGCGACAGCCTGATCTTCGCGATCAAGATCCTCAGCGCGTCCTGAGCCGTCAACCCCGACATGGAGTCGACCCGGCTGGATCGGTGGCTCTGGTCGGTCCGGTTGACCAAGACCCGGCCCGACGCGGCCGCGGCCTGCCGCGGTGGCCACGTGCGGGTCAACGACCGGCTGGCCAAGCCGTCCACCACAGTCGCTCCCGGCGACGAGGTGCGGGCCCGCCTCGGTGACACCACCCGGATCGTCGAGGTGGTTCGGGTCATCCAGAAGCGCGTCGGCGCGGCCGACGCGGTCACCTGCTACCGCGACCACACGCCCCCACCGCCACCGACCGTCCCCGATCCGGTGGCGGCACGCGACCGGGGCGCCGGGCGGCCCACGAAACGGGAGCGGCGCGTCCTGGACAAGTGGCGGGCCGGCCGGCTGTGACGCGTTCCCCCGGCCCTACTTGCGCAAGGTGAACTGGCAGACGTCGGTGTAGCCGTCGCGGAACAGGTCGGCGCAGCCGGTGAGGTAGCGCAGGTAGCGGTCGTAGACCTCTTCGGACTGGACGGCGATGGCCTCGTCGCGGCGGGACTCGAGTGCGGCAGCCCACAAATCCAGCGTCCGGGCGTAGTGCAACTGCAGCGGCTGCACGAGATCGACGGTGAAGCCCGCGTTTTCGGCAAGCTTCTCGACGCGCGGCACCGTCGGCAGCCGCCCGCCCGGGAAGATCTCCTCGAGAATGAACTTGAAGAACCTGAGGTGCCGCATCGTGATCGGCAGTCCACGCTCCTCGATCTGCCCGCGCGGGATCTGCATGATGCTGTGCAGCATCATCACCCCGTCGTCGGGCAGCCGGTCGAAGGCGAAGTCGAAGAACGGCTTCCAGCGGTCCGAGCCGAAATGTTCGAACGCGCCGATCGACACGATGCGATCCACGGGTTCGGTGAACTGTTCCCAGCCCGCCAACAGCACCCGGCGGCTGCGGTCGGACGGCGTCTCGGCGAAGGCCCGCTCGGCGTAGGCCTGCTGATTGCGGCTCAGGGTCAGTCCCACGACGTTGACGTCGTAGCGTTCCACCGCCCGTCGCATCGTCGCGCCCCAGCCGCATCCCACGTCGAGCAGCGTCATCCCGGGCTGCAGACCCAACTTGCCCAGCGACAGGTCGATCTTGGCGAGCTGGGCCTCCTCGAGCGTCAGGTCGTCGCGTTCGAAGTAGGCACAGCTGTACGTCCGGGTGGGGTCCAGGAAGAGCCGGAAGAAGTCGTCGGATAGGTCGTAGTGCGCCTGGACGTCCTCGAAGTGCGGTTTGAGGGCATGGGTGCTTTTGCTCGGTGCTGGGGACACGATTTCGCCTTCGACTAGTAGCTTCGTGTTTGCGCAGCTCCAGTCTTTTCAAGAGCCTCCCCGACCCACCGCAAGTGTACGCACTGCGGCCGGCAGCATTTGCCAGCCGGTCCGGCGCGTCCGCCCTCGCGTTGATTCAGAACTGAGACAGAAGAAGTGCGAGTAGCGGTGTGGGTGAGGTCTGAATCAACGCACGGGCGCGCCGTGCCGCACCCCCAACGTGCCGGCGAGGTATTCGGCCCGGCAAGCCGGGCGGGCCAGCTTGCCGCTGGTAGTGCGCGGGATGACGCCGGCGGGCACGAACCGCACCTCGGACACCGGCAGCCGATGCCGCGCGACGACGGCGGCGGTGATGGCGTCGACGGCGGGTTGCGGGTCGGATCGGCTGGTGCCCGCCGCGCGTTCGGCGACGATCACCAGGGTTTCCCGTCCGTCGTACGGCACGGTGAACGCCGCGACGTAGCCGCACCGCACCATGGGTGAGGCCTGCGCTGCGGTGGCCTCGATGTCCTGCGGGTAGTACTGGCGGCCGTCGACGACGATGAGGTCGGCCATCCGTCCGGTCACATAAAGCTCGCCGTCGAGGTGGAAGCCGAGATCCCCGGTGCGCAGCCAGCGCGCCCCGGCCGGCGCACCCTCGGCGTGGCTGCCGGTCTCCAACCGGGACGCGAGCGTGGCATCGAAGGTGCGGTGCGTCTCCTCCGGGCGGCCCCAATAGCCGCGGCCGATGTTGTCGCCGTGCAGCCAGAATTCGCCGACCGTGCCGTCGGGCAACTCCGCCGCGGACGCCGGGTCGACGACGACCGCCCACAGACTGCGGGCCGGCTGGCCGCACGACACCACGGTGAAGGCGTCCGAGTCGTCAGCGCGGTCGGGGGCCACCCGCACCGCCCGCCCCTCGGCCAGCGACTCGCGGTCGAGCCGGACGGCGGTGGGTGCGGCGTCCGGGGCGATGGTAGCGACCAGCAGGGTCGCCTCCGCGATCCCGTAGGACGGCTTGAACGCCGTCGGCGCCAGGCCGTACGGCGCGAAGGCCGCGGTGAACGACGCCATCGCGTCGACGCTGACCGGCTCCGACCCGATGATCATCACCACATTGGCGAGGTCGATGTCCTCTCCCGGCGCCGGCAGGCCGCGCTGCGCGGCCCACTCGTAGGCGAAGTTCGGCGCGGCGGTGATCACCCGGCCGACCTTGGAACCGGCCGACAACGCTTGGATCCAGCGCTGCGGCCGACGCACGAAGGCCGTCGGCGACAGCAGGGTGGAATGCCCGCCGTAGGCGGCGGGGAAGCCGATCATCGACAAGCCCATGTCGTGATACAACGGCAGCCAGCTGACCCCGTGGGTGTTCCGGTTCAGCAGGTCGATCGACAGGATCATCTGGATCAGGTTGGTGCCGACCGCGCGGTGAGTGATCTCCACGCCCACCGGGGGCCGGGTCGAGCCTGAGGTGTACTGCAGGTGCGAGACGTCGTCGACATCGATATCGGTTGGGGCGAAATCACTTTCGGCCGACTCGGGAATCTCGTCCAGCACGATGACGTGCGGTCTTCGCCCGGCGGGCAGCCTCGCGAGGAAGGCTTCGACGGCTCCCGCCGCCGCGGTGGTGGTCAGCACGGCGCTGGGCGCTGCGTCATTGAGCGCGGTGTCGAGGCGCTCGGCGTGGCCGGGCAGTTCGGGTGCGAACAGCGGCACTGCGATGGCGCCGGCCTTGATGGCCGCGAAGAAGCCGGCGACGTAGTCGAGTCCCTGGGGGGCGAGGATCGCGACCCGGTCACCGCGGTCGGCCACCCGCTGGACCCGGGCACCGATGGCGCGCAGTTGCCGGCCCAGTTGCGTCCAGGTCAGTTCGACGGCCCGCCCGTCGCCGGGGCCGGTGTGGTCGAGGTAGCGGTACGCCACCGAATCGCCGACGTTGGCGACGTTGCGCTCGATCAGCGATATCAGCGTCACCCCGGGCGGCAGCACGACACCGCCGCGGGAGTCCAGGCAGTCCTCGATCCGCAGCAGGCCCGCCGGCGGCTCGAACTCCTGGCGCGGCCCGCGATCCATGACCGCAGTCTAAGCACCGGGCGCCGGTCCGCCGGTGCAGGTCACGGTGCGCGTCGGGGGCTATCGTGAGGGCGCATTCGCCGGACGAAACCGCAGGAGAAGCATGCCGAGCTGGATCGCCGACCTGGTACGGCTCGACGGTGACGGTCGCGGTTTCCGCACCTCGATGGCCTTCGGCGCGGGTCCGCGACTCTTCGGCGGGCTGATCGCGGCGCAGGCCCTCGCGGCGGCCGGCGCCACGGTGGCCCCGGACCGGCTGCCCCAGTCGCTACACGCCTACTTCATCAAGGGCGGCCGGGTCGGCGTCGACATCGAGTTCGCCGTGGAGCTCACCCGGGACGGCCGGTCGTTCAACACCCGTCGGGTCACCGCCAGCCAGGACGGTGCGGCGATCTTCGAGATGCTGGCGTCCTTCCACCGGCCCGAGACCACCACCGACTGGCAGCGCAGCGAGCCGCCCGGGCTGGCGCTGGCCGACGCCACCAAGGTCACCGCCATCCCCGAACAGTGGGCCGACCACTTCGAGGCGCGGATGGCGCCGGGCGGACCGATCGACTGGCCGGTCCAGCCGTTCTGGTTCCGCACCCGCGAGCCGGTCGAGGACGACCCCCTGCTGCGGGCCTGCGCCCTGACGTTCATCTCCGACGTGGGCCTGGTCTCCTCGGCGCGGCCCCCGGGACCGGACCTGCCCGGCCCCGGCGGGGCCGCGAGCCTCGACCACGCGCTGTGGCTGCACCGGCCGGTCGACCCGCACCAGTGGCACCGCTACGAGGCGGTGGCGCTGACCCACAGTGACGCCCGCGGTCTGGCCCGCGGATCGATCACCGCCGCCGACGGCACGCTGATCGCCAGCGTCGCCCAGGAGTCACTCTGGCGGATCTGAGCCATCCGCGCGGGAAAGGCGCAGCTCAGGACCCGATCTGGACCGATTTCAGACAACCGGCGCAGCGGGTGTTTAGCCGACGCCGACTCGGGGAACAAACCCGCATTCGACGGCGTTGACGCGTCGGTCGATCAGAACTTTGATCCGAAAGGCGTGAATCCATGACCGTTGACTACGACGCTCCCCGACGCACCCAGGTCGAGCCCGAGGACGAGTCGTTGGAGGACCTCGCGGGACGGCGCAACGATGCGGCCACCGCCGTGCTCGACGTCGACGATTCCGACGTCGCCGAATCCTACGAACTGCCCGGCGCCGACCTGTCCGACGAGGAACTTGTCGTTCGGGTCATCCCGAAGCAGGCCGACGAGTTCACCTGCAGCAGCTGTTTTCTCGTCCACCACCGTAGCCGCCTGGCCGATGCGAGCAGCGGGGCGATGATCTGCACCGACTGCGCCTGAGGTCCCCGGCACGGTTTGGGCCACAATGTCGAGGTGCCCAGCCTCGCGAGCCGACTGGTCCCCGTCGTCCTGCGACTGACCGGGCGGGGTAAGGACCTGAGAAGCGCGGACGCCGCTCGCGGGCATATCGCCGACCGGGCGCTGCGGCCGCTGCCCTACGGCCCGCCGCGCTGCCTGGGCCGCGACATCGACGTGACGGTCTCCCACGAACACGCCTGGCCGGTCTACACCGTCGCCCCCACCACCGCGCCGGCCCGGCACCGGGCCGTCTACGTGCACGGCGGTGGCTGGGTCAACGAGATCGACCCCGCGCACTGGCGCTTCGTCGCCGAACTCGCCGTCGCATCCCAGACCGCGGTCCGGGTGCCGATCTACCCACTGGTGCCGTGGGGCACCGCCGGCGAGGTCGTGCCGTGGGTCGCCGGTCTGGTCCAGGCCGACATCGACGCGGTGGGCGCGGAGAACAGCTACGTGCTCGGCGACTCGGCGGGTGGACAGATCGCGCTGTCCGCGGTGATCTGGTTGCGCGACAACGGCGGGCAACAGCCGCGGCGGGCCTTCCTGATCGCGCCCGCCCTCGACCTGAGCCTGACCAACCCGGCGATCGCCGCGGTCGAGCCCACCGATCCCTGGCTGTCGGCCGCCGGCGTACACGAATACGTCCGGCACTGGCGCGGCACTCTGTCCGTCCAGAATCCACTGGTGAGCCCGCTCGCCGACACGCTGACCGGGCTGACCGCGATCACGATGTTCAGCGGCACCCGCGACATCCTCAACCCGGACTCGCGGCTGCTGGCCGAGAAGGCCCGCCGGGCCGGGGTCGACATCGACTACGTCGAGGGCGACCGGATGGTGCACGTCTATCCGCTGCTGCCGATTCCGGAGGGCCGGGCGGCACGCCGGCGCATCACCGACACCATCATGGCCGAATCCTGAACACCGGACCGACCGGTTAGGCGATCACCCGGATGAGATACGGCGCCATGTCGGTGGTGCGCACCGGCGACACTGCCACGGCCTTGTCGGTGACCTCGAGCATCTGGTTGTTGCCCAGGAACATCGCGACGCTCTGGGTTCCGTTGGGGCCGTAGAAGATCAGGTCGCCCGGCAGCGCCTGGGCCGGGGTGACCTTCTGGCCGACCTGATACATGTCACCCGATGACCGCGGCAGCTTGGCGCCCACCCCGGCGTAGATGTACTGGATCAGGCCCGAGGAGTCGAATCCGACCGTCGTCGCGCCGGTGTCCTTGCCCAGGGTCGGCCCGTTGATGTCGCCGCCCGCCCACGAGTAGGGCACGCCGACCTGGGCCATGCCGCGGTCGATGACGATCTTGACGTACTGGTCGCGACTCACCGGGGCGGCCTCGGCGCGCCCGGCCACCAGGCCGGGAATCGCCAGCAGCGTCGCCAGGACCATCGCCATGCTGAGCACCAATGCGTATGTGCGCTTCTTCATCTTCTCCATCCCTTTCGGGCATGCCGGCGGACTTGCGATCCGACGGTTTCGCCCACTCTTCATCCCCCGTGACCGGTTCGCGTCGAGCAAAGCCGATTCCGTTCACTTGGGTCACTACCGTCACTTCTACAGCAAACGCGGAGCGCCCGGCCACCCGAATGTTTGTTCGTGCAGGCGTTTTGTCCGAACCGTGACACAACGGTGTCCGAAGCGCGGCCCAATGTCGGCCGAACAGTTGCCGTTTCGGGGTGGCCGATCGTTGTCGCATTGCGCCCCAGCGGGTTTGGCGGGTTCGGAGGGCGGCGAACCCGGGCGGCCGTATGCTGACCGCCATGACCGAACCCGGTGTCGAGGTGCACGCCGCCGTCTCCGCCCCGCCCGATCGGGTCTGGGACCTGGTCAGCGACATCACCCTGATGCCGGGGTTCAGCACGGAGCTGCAGAGCGTCGCCTGGGCCGAGGGGTTCGACGGACCGGGCCTCGGCGCGGAGTTCCTGGGGAGCAACTCCAACCCCGCGATCGGCGACTGGACGACACGTTCACGCATCGTCGAGTTCGACCCACCCCGCGTCTTCGCCTGGGCGGTGGGTGATCCCGCTGCCCCGGCCGCACTGTGGCGTTTCGAGCTGGTACCAGCAACCGATGGGACGCGGCTGCGCTACGCGGCGCGCATCGGCCCTGGAAAGTCCGGTGTGACCATGTTGATCGACCGCGCGCCGGACCGTGCGACCGAGATCGTCGCCCGCCGGCTGCGCCAGTTGCTGGCTGGCATGGAAACCACCGTGGCCGGCATCAAGAAGCTGGCCGAGTCGGGTTCCTAGCGCCTGCGGTCGCGGACCTTGTACGTCGAGGGCCAGGACTTGCGAGTGTCGTCCCCGGTCAGCGGAATGCCCATGCCGCCGACCCGGACGTCGTAGGCCTCCTTGCCGGGGCCGACCTCGCGGTTGGCGTGCTCGGTGGCGAGGTAGTACAGCTCGTCGATGGCCGCCTCCGAGTAGGCCACGAACGAGGTCTCGCGGACGGTGTCGTCGCCGGGGACCATCCGGCCGGGCAGCAGCCGGGTCGCCAGCGCCGCTAGACCCATGAGCGAGAACGGGATCACCCAGTAGAACAGGAACGACAGCGGAGTCTTGGTGTCGAGGATGGTGGCGTCGCCCTGCACGATCGGCGGGATGGCCGACGACATCGTCATCCCTGCGAAGGCGGCGACCCAGATCCAGGTCAGCACCAGGGTGATCCGCTGGAAGACCGCGCTGTTGACCACCTCCGCGGGCTGGTCGGCGGTGGCGAATTCGCGCACGAACGGCCTGCCCACCAAGACACCGCCCAGGGCGACCAGGAAGATGCCGACGTTGCTCAGTGGCTGCAGCCAGCGCTCCATGAAGCCCCGGCTGACCGTGAAGGTGAGGATGGTGAGCGCGAGAAACGTTGCCACGGCGCCTATTTCGAAGGTGATACCGGGCGCCTTGTGGACTCGGCCGATCACCAGACCGGCGACGGCGACCGCCAGCGCGACCAGCACCGCCGTCTCGAACGGCACGTTGCCGACCAGGACCCAGTAGACGATCCACGGCGCGAAGCCGATGACGATGCTCACGATGGTTCAGTGTATGGCGAGCGAACTTGCGGGTACCCGGAGCCGTGAGCGAAACCAGTCAGCGGCAACTCGGCGATTCCGACAGTCCCATCGAGGACGAACTCGAGGACGCCTTCACCCGGATGGTCGACGAGGGCAGCCAGCGGTTGCACCGCAGCTGGCGGGAGGTCCTGGTGACCGGGTTCTTCGGCGGCACCGAGGTGGCCATGGGTGTGCTCGCCTACCTGTCCGTGCTGCACGCGACCGGCGACCCGCTGCTGGCGGGTCTGGCTTTCGCCATCGGTTTCCTGGCCCTGCTGCTGGGCCGCAGCGAGCTGTTCACCGAGGGGTTCCTGGTCCCGGTCACCACCGTGGTCGCCGGGCGGGCCAGCCTCGCCCAGCTGGGCAAGCTGTGGAGCGGCACGCTGCTGGCCAACCTGGTCGGTGGGTGGCTGATCATGTGGCTGATCGTCGCGGCGTTCCCCAAGCTGCGGGCGCAGACCGTGGAGTCCGCCGCGCACTACGCCACCGCGCCGCTGTCGGTGCAGAGCCTGGCGCTGGCGGTGCTCGGCGGCATGGCCATCACGTTGATGACCCGGATGCAGCACGGCACCGACTCGGTGCCGGGAAAGATCGCGGCCGCGGTCGCCGGGGCGTTTCTGCTCGCCGGGCTGCAGCTGTTCCACTCGATCCTGGACTCACTGTTGATCTTCGGCGCGCTGGCCACCGGCGAGGCGCCGTTCGGCTACCTCGACTGGCTGTACTGGTTCGGCTACACCATCGTCGGCAATGTGGCCGGCGGGCTGATCCTGGTGACGCTGCTGCGGTTGCTGCGCAGTAAGGAACGGCTCAAGGACGAGCGGAGGGCTTCCGCCCGGGACGGTCAGGCCATTTCGAACCGGTAGCCGTCGCCGACCGGGACGACGTAGCCGGCCGACGTTCCGGCGAAATGCGTGCCGAGCACCAGCGCCTTCTTCTGGGCGGCGGTAGCCAGGAAGTCCCGGCGCGCGGACCTGGCAAGATCGGGATCGCCGTCGCCGGTCGCCGTCCATTCCGGATGGCCGCACTGCACCGGGTGATGCACCACATCCCCGGTGATCACGCAGTCGTCCCCGATCCAGACGCACATGTGCCCGGGCGTATGCCCCGGTGTCATCCGCAGCCGCACCCCCGGGGCGACGGTCCGGTCGGCGGCCACCGTCTCGACCAGGCCGGCGTCGAGGACCGGCCGCACCGAATCCTCGAACGCGGGGCTGTGCATCGGATCGCTCGAGGCCGACCAGAAGTCGATGTCGCCCTGTCCGAACAGGTAGCGCGCCCGCGGAAAGGTCGGCCGCCATTGTCCGTCGACGAGGGTGGTGTTCCAGCCGACGTGATCGACGTGCAGGTGGGTGCACACCACCATGTCGACGCTGTCCGGGTCGAAACCGGCGGCGGCGAGCTCGGTGAGGAACGGGCCGTCCTGCTGGTCGAACATCGGCACCCGCGGCCGGTGCTTGGCATTGCCCGCGCAGGTGTCGACGATGATGCGCGTGCCACCCGCCTCGATGAGGAAGGAGTGGATGCTGATCAGCAGCAGGCCCGCCGCGTCGACGAACGGGGCCAGGGCCGGTTCGGTGAGGTCGGCCGGAGTGGCCCCCGAGAAGAACTCGACCGGCAGCGGGACGACCTCCTCGACCACCCGTGAGACCCGAACGTCGCCGAAATCCCAGGACATCCGTCGAACTTAGCCCAGCACCAGCATCGCCACGTGCAGCGAAGTCCGGGATTCGGCGTCGCCGAGGTCCAGGCCCAGCACCCGCTGCAGCGCGTCGAGCCGGGCGTACAGCGTGGGGCGGGACATGTGCAGCGTGCGGGCCAGTTCGGCCTTGTTGCCGCCGGCCTGCAGAAAACTCGTCAACAGGTCGAACATCGCGTCGCCGTGCTTGGCGCGGTGGGTCAGCAGGCCGGCGAGCTCGGTCTCGGCGAAGGTCTGTACCCGTGGGTCGGACCGGAGCAATGAGATCAGCCCGCGCAACCGCGTGTCGGCCGCCCGGTGAAAGGGCTTGTCCCCGTTGGGGTCCCTGCTGGCGAAGGACATCGCCACCTCGGCGACGTGCCCGGCCTCCCCCAGCCCGCCCACGGCGTCGATCAGCCGGCTCGACTCCGGGCCGACGCCGATGCGGCAGTCGCCGACACCGTCGACGCGCGCGACGGCGCGCCGGATCTCGGTACATACCACGGTCAGCACGGCGTCCAGCGAACCCGCCGCGGCGGTGGTGCCCTGCGGGGCCAGCACCAGATCGATCTGACCGTCGTCGCGGCTGGCGGCCAGGCCCGTGTGGCCCGCCGAGCGGATCGCGTGCATCACCGCGTCCAGGGTCCGGACTCGGCGCTGCTGCACCAGCACCTGATCGGTGCCCGCGCCCTCGGAGAGCCGGGCCGTCATCGGGACGTAGGTCAGTGCCGGGCGCAGCCCCAGCGCGTGCGCGCGGGCCGTGGCCTCCGCCTCGTCGACGACGCGGCCCCGGCGCAGGTCGTCGACCAGCCCGCTCTGCGCGCGCAACTCCAGCGACGACCGGTTCTGCTCGACCATCCGGTGCAGGGCCAGCGCCTGGGCCGCGCGTTCCAGGGTCATCACCGTCCGCGCGTCGGCATCGGCGGCCTCCGGTGCGATCAGTCGACCCCACACCTCGCGGTAGGGACCGACCGGGCAGGCCGTCCAGGACGTCAGCCGGGAACGGCGCTGCCAGTCGTCCAGCAGCACCGCGGCGGACACCCCGTGGCCGGCGAAGGCCAGCACCTGACGGTTGAGGTCCTCCAGCACGATCGGGGTGTCGAGCATGTCGGCGGCCTCGTCGAGGATCTGCTCGATCGAGGCCCGCCGCAGGCTCAGCGCGGTGAACGCCTCGTGCACCCGTTGTCCGTAGGCCACCTCGGCGTACTGGTCGGCGACGATCTCGCGATGCACCTGCTCGGTGACGTCAACGAACCGGACCCGGCGGTGCAGCACGACCACCGGCAGCGCCAGCCTGCGTCCCGCCTCGAGGACCGAGGCCGCGATCCGGTCGACGTGCATTCCGAGCTCGATCACCACGCCGACCGCCCCGGCGCGCGCCAGCCCGGGCAGGTACTCATCGCGCCGGGCCCGGTCGGTCAGCGCCTGCCCCGTCGTGAGCACCACTTCCCCGCCGGTCAGTAGCCCGGACAGGTCCGCAAGGTCGCTGACGTGCACCCAGCGCACGGGGGTATCGAGCGGCCCGTCGCAGACCAGCTCCGGATCCCCGGCCTGCACGACGGGCAGCTCCAGGATCTCGCGGAGCGTGGGCTGCATCGACGCAGTGTAAAACAAGCAGCTGAATTCCTTACAGCCCGTCGGCACGCTGGCGGCCTATCGGGCCCCAGACTGGAGCCATGACACTCACCGTGCCCAACACCCGCGTCCGCACCATCGGCCACTGGGCCGACGGCAAGAACTTCGCCGGCAGCAGCGACCGCGTCGCGCCGGTCACCAACCCGGCCACCGGGCAGGTCACCGGGCAGGTGGCCCTGGCCGACGTCGCCGACGCCCGCGCCGTCATCGCCGCCGCCCGCGCCGCGTTCCCGGCCTGGCGCGACACCTCGCTGGCCAAGCGGACCACGGTGTTGTTCGCTTTCCGCGAGTTGCTCAACGCGCGCAAGGAGGAACTGGCCGCGATCATCACCAGTGAGCACGGCAAGGTGCTCTCCGACGCCCTCGGTGAGGTGGCCCGTGGCCAGGAGGTCGTCGAATTCGCTTGCGGCATCGCACATCTGCTCAAGGGCGGGATGACCGAGAACGCCTCGACCAACGTCGACGTGGCCTCGATCCGCCAGCCGCTCGGGCCGGTGGCCGTCATCTCCCCGTTCAACTTCCCGGCCATGGTGCCGATGTGGTTCTTCCCGATCGCGATCGCCACCGGCAACACCGTGGTGCTCAAGCCCTCGGAGAAGGACCCGTCGGCCGCGCTGTGGATCGCCAACCTGTGGGCCGAGGCGGGTCTGCCCGCCGGCGTCTTCAACGTGCTGCAGGGCGACAAGGTGGCCGTCGACGAACTGCTGACCAACCCCGCCATCAAGGCGGTGTCCTTCGTCGGTTCCACCCCGATCGCGCAGTACGTCTACTCCACCGGAACACTGCACGGTAAGCGGGTCCAGGCCCTCGGCGGCGCAAAGAACCACGCCGTCGTGCTGCCCGACGCCGACCTCGACCTGGCCGCCGACGCGATGGTCAACGCCGGCTTCGGTTCCGCCGGTGAGCGGTGCATGGCCATCTCGGCGCTGGTCGCCGTCGGCGACATCGCCGACGACTTGGTCGCCAAGATCGCCGAGCGCACCCGGACCTTGAAGATCGGTGACGGCACCCGCGACAGCGACATGGGCCCGCTGGTCACCCGGGCGCACCGGGACCGGGTGTCGTCCTACATCGACGCCGGTGAGGCCGACGGCGCCACCATCGTCGTCGACGGCCGCAACGTCGAGGCCGACGGCGGGACCGAGGGCTTCTGGCTGGGCCCCACCCTGATCGACCACGTCAGCACCGACATGAGCGTCTACACCGACGAGATCTTCGGCCCGGTGCTGTCGGTGATCCGCGTCAAGACCTACGACGAGGCTCTCGACATCATCAACTCCGGACCGTTCGGCAACGGCACCGCGATCTTCACCAACGACGGTGGCGCCGCGCGCCGGTTCCAGAACGAGGTCGAGGTCGGCATGGTCGG
>JAGQTW010000512.1 GCA_020438785.1 Mycobacterium sp.
ACCCCGAGCAGGTCGCGCGCGGACACGATGCCCACCAATCCCCCATCCCGCTCCACCAGCAGGTGCCGGATCGAGTGGTCGGTCATCCGGATCGCCGCCTGGTCCACGGTCTCGTCCGCCTCGCACCACAGCAGGTGCGTGCTGGCCACGTCGGCCGCCGGCATCGTGGCGGGATCCTTGCCGGAGGCCACCACCTTGACCACGTCGCGCTCGGTCACCAGGGCGGTCGGCCGGGCGTCGTCGCCGACCACGACCGCGCCCACCTGCTTGTCGGCGATCACCTTGGCGACCTCGGCGACGGTGGCGCCGGCGGGCACGCGAACCACCGCGTCGCCGGTGAGGTCGGCGATGGCGATCGAGCCGGCCGTCGGGATGGAGGGCATCTCAGTCATGCCGGACATGCTCTCATCCCCACCCTGACCTGCCTGAAGTCAGGCTGACCTCACTGCCGCCTGATCCGAACCGGCAACGACGCGGGTCCCTGCAGCGACGGCGTCGTCCCCCATCGCACCGGTCCGGCCAGTTCCAGGCCGTCGACTTCGTCGAGTAGGTGGTTGACGGCGGTTACCGTCTCCAGCCGGGCCAGGTGTGCGCCGAGGCAGAAATGCAGGCCGTGGCCGAACGCCAGGTGCCCGGTGGTGTCGCGGTGGATGTCCAACCGGTCCGGGTCGGAGAACTTGCGCGGATCGCGATTGGCCGATGCGTAGAACAGCACCACCTTGCCGCCCGCGGGGATCACTGTCCCGCCGACCTCGTAGGGCGCGGTCGCCACCCGGGTGACCCACTGCACCGGCGAGCCCCAGCGCGCGGTCTCCTCCACCGCGCGCGGCACCAGGGTGCGGTCGGCCTTGAGTTCCTCGAAGAGTTCGGGGTCCCGGGCCAGGTGCATCAGCAGCATGCCGAGCAGGTTGGTGGTCGTCTCGTTTCCGGCTACCAGCAGGATCAGCGAGTAGAGGAACGCCTCGCTGTTGGACAGTTCGCCGGTTGCCCGGGCAAACTCCAGGCGCGTCAACAGATCGTCGGCCGGGTCAGCCCGACGCCGTCGCATTTCGGCGTCCATGAACGTGCGCATCTGGAAATACCCCTGCAGGCTGGACCCGAGTACTCGCGTCACCTCGACAAGCGACCGCGGCGCGAACAGTTGCGCGAACCGGTCCGAGACCGCGCGAAACGTCGGCCAGTGTTCCCGTGGAACACCCAGGATCGCGGCGATGACGTTGATTGGCATCGGGATCGTCAACGCCGCAACAAGGTCCACGGCCTCGCCACTGCGCAGCGCAGCAACGCACTCACCGGCGAGTTGCCGGATGTCCGACGTCAGCTGATTGACCGAGCGCTTGGTGAAGACGGGCGCCGCGACGTGGCGAAGGCGGGTGTGGTCGGGCGGGTCCGCGATGAGCACCACGCTGGGGCCGAATCCGCGCAGTGAGACGCCGTCCCGCGAGGACAGGACATCGCTGTTGCGCGCGGCCGCGTGCACGTCCTCGTATCGTCCGAGCATCCAGACGCCGAGCCGCTCGTTGACGACGACGGGGTGCTCACGGATGCGCTCGAAGGCGGGATGGGGATTGGCGATGTTGTCGGGCAGCGTCGGGTCGAAGATGGTGCGAGGCAGGTCTTTCGGGGCTGCCTGCGGCCGGGGGCGGCGGATGTCCCGGTAGGCGCCCGTGGCGACCGGACGCCACAGATCCGTCAGCGACGAGCGGGCCGCGGCGGCGATGGCACGTGGTGGCGGCCTCAAAAGATCGGTCGGCATGAGTCGACGGTAAGAACTCGCCGCGGCGGAATGAATGCCCGTTTCGGACATTGTCTTGATATTTTCGGACACATGCCTTCGCTTACCGGACTCGAGGTTGCCCGGCCGGCGGCGACCGCCCGTCACATCGTCGAGGCCGCCGCCGAACACGGACTCGACGCTGCCGGCTGTCTGTCCGGAACCGGCCTCTCGCCCCACGACCTGCTTGACACCGACGCGGAGATCCTGCCCACCCAGGAGCTGGCGATCATCCGAAACGTGATCGCGCGGCTGGGAAATCGTCCCGGACTCGGCATGGAGGCGGGCTCCCGTTACAACCTCGCCGACACCGGAATTCTCGGCTACGCCCTGATGTCGAGCCCCACCTTCGGCGACGCGATCGACGTCGCGTGGCGCTACGTCGCCCTGTCCGCCTCCTACCTCGCGCTCAGCGCGCCGGAGGTCATCGGTTCCGATGCCGTGGTGGCCATCGACGACGCCCAACTCCCGCGGGACGTCCGGCAGTTCCTGATCGAACGCGACTTCGCGATGGTCGTGCGGATCCTCCCACTGCTCATCGGCACAAACCATCCGCCGATGACCTTCCGGCTCGAACTCGTCGGCCTGACACTGCCCGTCGACGGCGTCGAGATCCAGAACGTCGCACTCACGGTCGAAAGCAGCCACCGCAACGCCCTGCTCTTCCCCGCGGAGTTGATCAACCAGCCGATGCCCGCCGCCGACCCACAGACCGCCGCGATCTGCATCCGCCAGTGCGAACAACTGCTGAACCGCCGCCGCGGCCGTCGCGGCATCGCCGCGGCGGTGCGCACGCGAATCATCGCCGAATCCGCCCGGATCCCGTCGATGGCCGAGGTCGCCGTGGAACTCTGCGTCACCGAACGCACGCTGCACCGCCGGCTCACCAAGGAGGGCACCAGCTTTCGCGCCTTGTTGGACGAGGTTCGCGCCACCTTGGCCGCCGAACTCCTCGACTCCGGCTTCACCGTCGAGGAGACCGCGGGCCGCTTGGGCTACTCGGAGACGGCCGCCTTCAGTCGTGCCTACAGCCGCTGGAACGGTCATCCGCCGAGCCGGCGGAAGCAGTAAGTGACCGATATCGCCGAGCGTAGGGTGTCCAGGATGTCCGACCACACCGATTTCGAGGGCCTGTCCGTCCAGTTGCGCGATGACGGCGTCGGCGTCGTCATGTTCAACCGACCGGAACGACTCAACGCGGTGACCGTGCAGAGCTTCGCCGATCTGGAGACGGCCCTGCGCCGGTTAGGCGCGGACAGCGGTTGCGGTGCCGTCGTGATCGGCGGCGAGGGTGCGGCCTTCTGCGCGGGAATGGACATGGCGGACTCCCGGCCGAACAAGGACGACGACCTCGTGCGGCTCGCCTATGACGGGATGCGGAGCACGGTCGGGAGCGTCCTCGCGCTACGGGACATTCCGCAGCCCGTCGTCGCCGCCGTGCAGGGCGCGGCGGTGGGGGCCGGTTTCGCACTGGCCACGGCATCCGACATCCGGGTGTGCGCGCCGGACGTCATGTTCATGGCCCCGTTCCTCAAGCTGGGCGTCTCGAT